>JAURXW010000267.1 GCA_030654205.1 Bacteriovorax sp. | reverse complement strand
TCAAACTTTTCTCTAGGCCTTTTTTAAGAACAATAGTTCCACCAACTTTTGGATCAATAAATGCAAAAAGATTTAATGGGCCAATAAGCACTAAGAATAAAACTATTTTTTTCATCATAACTCCCGTATTTTATTAATTGTCTCTTATACTTTTATACCAATTGATTGAGGCTTAAGTCTAATATGGATTCAAAAAAATTAAATATTACGGTCATTGGTTGTGGATGGTTGGGACTCCCGCTTTGTCAATACTTGTTAGCACTTGGTCACAAAGTGACAACGACTACCACTACTTCCCAAAAAAAGGAGCTTCTTCAAAAAACATTAAAAATTCAATTATTCGATGTGACCTCACAAATTCCCGATCAAAATCTGCTTGCCTGTGATGTTATCGTTTATACCATCCCGCCTTTGGGACTCGGAGAAGTTGAGCGCTTTTTTCATGCAGTTGATCCCAATGCTAAAATAATTTTCATTAGTTCAACTTCAGTTTATGGAAAATCTGAAGGGTCCATTAATGAAGAGTCATTGTTAACTCCTCAAAGGAAAAATGGAAAAATCTTAAAAATGAGTGAACTTTATTTGCGTTCTCATTTTAAAAATTTAACGATTATTCGCCCTGGCGGGCTTTATGATGAAAATCGGCATCCAATTTATTCTCTTCAAGGAAAAACAAATTTAACCACAGGCCAAGAATTACTTCATTTAGTTCATCGAGATGATTGTATAGAGGCCATTGCCAATATTATCAAAAACCAAAGTTGGTCGGAAGATTTTAATTTAGTGAACGATTTAAGAATTTCTAAACAGGATTATTATACTGAAGAAGCCATGAGATTAGGTCTAACTCCTCCAGAATATATTCATACAGCGCAAGTTAATCCGACAAATATCAGTAATGAGAAATCGAAAAACAAACTGGCACTTAATTATAAAAAAGGTTATTAGTAAATACTAAATTATATTTCAACCTTCATTAGATTTTTTAGATCCTAAAAGCTTTCTTAAGGCCTGAGTGGTCGTTCTTAACGAATGGGCTTGAACCATTAGCCCTTTGGAAGCCTCTTTAGTACGCTCAGACATTGCTGCCGTTTCATGTGTTTCAATTTCAAGAGAGCGCATCACATTGTTAACTTCATCTATCCCAGATAATTGCTCATTATTGGCAGATGTAATTTCTTGAATAGCTTCATCTAAATGAGTCGAGTTTTGCAGTATTGAGTCAAGTTGAAGTTTACAATCATTAGCCGCATGATCACCACTTTTCACTTTTCCTCTACCAATCAAAAGAATTTCATTCATTTTTTGTTTTGTATTTGCTGTTAGATTTGTCACTTCAGATGTAGAGGTTTTAATCAAGTTTTCAATATCTATTGCAGCCCGACTCGACATTTGTGCTAAATTACCAACTTCTTCAGCTACAACTGCAAAGCCTTTACCATGCTCTCCGGCCCGAGCGGCCTCTACTGAAGCATTAAAAGAAAGCAACTTCGTCTGAAAGACAATATCGTGGATGACTCTCGTTTTATCTGATATTTCATTAATAATGCTAATTATTTTTTCCATATTATGATGATTCAATTCGAAACTACTTTGAATTGAATCATAGGTAAAAGAAATTTCATTCACTTCTTGAAGTAAGTGATCAATTTTATTCTTTCCATCAATTGCGCTTGATTTAGCATTTGCAGAAACTGACGATGCATTTGTTGAGGATTCCTTGCTTGTGCTAATCATTGCCGAAATTTCTTCAATTGCTTGAGCACTGCTTGAGATATTTCTTGACTGGGAGTCAACAGAGTCAATTAACTTTTTACTTATCATGTCCAATTTCTGACTTGAATTTTGTACTTCATGAACATTTCCAGAAAAATTTTCTACTAAATCTTCTAATTCTTTTGTTAATTTTTGAAGTAAATAAATCACAAAAATAAATGAGACAAGCAAAACGAGTAAAGTAATGACCTTTAACCTGGTAAAGAAAGTTTGGGTATCTTTTACATATTCTAATAATTCTACTGCAGTATTTGTATTAGAATTATCGAACGTGCCACTTTCCTTTAAAAAATTTTTAAATTTTTTTCTAGTTTTAGAAAAAGAATCGTTGGACTGAGTAAAGTCAATTTTATTATTATTAACATCATCAGCCCATTTCACTAGTTCAATTTTTATCTGATTATATCCATCCAACAAACCCTTTGCCTTATCAGCTTTATGCAGTGAAAGTAGTTGCCCATAGATATTTGAAATCTTCCCAGATAAAACTTCAACTTGCGAAGAAAATGCTTCCGCTGGATTATCAATTTTTTGTTGCATTTTTAAGATTGCATCTTTACCAAAATAAAACAGTAAGTTACTTTCAGTAATTAAATCTTTAGCATCCAAAATTAAGGCCGTGTTCTCATTAACAACTAATTCATTGTTAGCAAAAATATTTGTTTGTTTTGCAAAGTTATTAACAAATCCTGAGAATATAAACAAAAGTATTAACACAAACATCATGAGTGTCATAAACATTGCCAATAACTTATTCTTAAACGATAGATTACTTAATAATTGCAAAGGCACTCCAATAGATTTTAATTCTCAACTTAATTAGTTAATAGTATCTATTTATTTTAGTAATTGAATAGGCGATACAATTTTCTTCATTTGGAATTTTTTGCCTACCTGGGACAACCTTACTTAATACGATTAGACTTAAAACTCCATCCTCTCGTCTAAACAATAAAGGAATAATTATGAATATTTTGCTTTCAGCATTTTTACTTACACTTTCATTTAGCGCATTTTCTAAATGTGAAGTTAATTATGACCGTACTGCTTGTAAAGGAAAAGAAGCTGAATCGTATGCAAAATGCGACGGTAAAAAAACTTGTACAAAAATAGAAAGTGCCGAAGATGAAATGGAATGCAAGGATGCTGCATACAAGGCATGTGCGAATTCAAGAATAGACATCACAAAATCAAAAACAATAACAGCAAAATGGAATGGAAAAGAAGTCGTTTCAAAAACTAACAAGAAAAACTTTTGCGAAGATTACGAAAAAAAGGATGCAGAATTTAATAAGTGCCAATAACTAGAATCAGTGCTCAAGGTTTTTTTCTTTGAGCACAAATGTCATATTCGTATAGTGCCAAGTTGCCCCTAGGGCCAGGCCGTCACTAATAAGCAATGTATTTATTACAAAAATCAAATCATCTGATGCTATTTTAGTATCTTTCAAATTCTTTCTTACAATCGACCGCTTTCGGATCTCTATCTTTAAAAGAATATTATTTTTATAGAAAAAAAATATAAGAATAAGTTTCTACCATTTTAAAAATGTTAGAAGACTTTTACATAGAGGGGAAATTTTGATGTTTGTAAAAAAATTATTCATGGCCACTGCTTTACTTTCAACTCAGGTGTATGCCCAAAGCTTTTCAGAGTTCTCAATGGGGGACTTAAGTAATTCTGCTATTGATTATACTAAAAGCCATTTCTCAGCAATGTATCATGGAGAGATTTATGGAGTACGCCGAGACGTTGACAGCGAAAACTTAGACAATCATATAATAAAAGATTACAAAATCATGCATAACCCCACTCTTATTTATAAGCCTATGGAAAACTTGCAAGTTCTGGCCACAGCAGAATTTAAATTCAGCGATCAACCTAAAGAAAATGCGGGTGTGGATTATCCAAATGGTTTTTACCGTGGTCTATTCACACTCACACGAAAAAACATTTTATCTGAAAAAGAAAATGGCATTCAATTAGATGCTGGTATAGGACGAAGACAATTTAATACTGGAGTGGCCCAACAAGAGGGAGGCAATTTTGCGCTACCTTCTTATGGTAACAACCGAGTCTTTACAACATTAACTAAAACTTTAGGAAAAAGCAGCACATCATTAATGCTTCAATATCTTAGTAATGATTATAAAAAATCTTCGGAAAAAACTTGGAAAAATGGTTTAGAAGTAATTCCTACGGTTAATATTCAAATCACTGATAAATTATCTTACTTATTTAATGATGATATGGTTGTTAACACTCCAAAATTTAGCAATACAGACCGAAACTTTTCGGCCACACATGATATGAACTTAGCTGTCTTTACTTTTCAATGGAGTGATAAAATCAGTACCTATTATCAACTAAAGTATTTGCACATAGAAAATTTCACAAATGCTTATCAATCTAAAGACGATTCATTTTCTCATTTTGCAGGAGTTGGATATGCCTTTGATCCAAAAAACGTTGTCACTTTTGAGGTTGGAAGTGAACTGGCACATGCCAGAGATGGTAGAGATGGTTTTTCAAAAAAGGTCCTCTACCCTGAGCTAGCTGTTTACTTAGATTTTGCTATTTAAAAATTAATTATAGAGACTTCAGTAAAGCTGAGGTCTCTATATTTCAGTTGCTAAATTTAAAAAAATAACACCTTTAAGACTCAACGACTCTGAAAAATTATGAAGGCTTCTGGAAATAAAATCGGCAATTAAATTTGCACTGTCTCAGCACAATGATGAAGTCCTTCAATTTTTATCAATTTTAGTAGTGAACAAGAAAACTGATAATTAATATGCGGCACACAAGGCAACGCAAGTTGGACCGGTCGAATTGCACATTCCAGCACCATTGTCGCTAGTGCATGTTGCTAATGAACCATAATTTCCCAAGCACATAAGTGGTGGGCTATGGCAATACCAGCCTGCAAGGACATGATCTTCAAAAATTGAAGCGACTAAAATGACAGATAGGATGGCCACCATATAAATGTTTTTTAATATAAACTTCATTATCTGACCTCACTTGCCACTTTCCCCAAAACCGAAACCCCACCCATAAATGGACGAAGCTTTTCCGGAACCTTAATCGTGCCATCGCTTTGCTGATGATTTTCTAAAAACGGAACCAAAATTCGAGGAGTCGCAATCGCAGTATTATTAAGTGTGTGTACGAATTGGACTTTATTATCTGCATCTCTATAGCGAGTTTGCGTGCGTCTTGCTTGCCAGTCATATAGAGACGAACAGCTATGAGTTTCTCGGTATTTTTGCTCAGAAGGAACCCATGCTTCAACATCGTACATACGAACCTTTCCAGT
>JAURXW010000256.1 GCA_030654205.1 Bacteriovorax sp. | reverse complement strand
AAAAAGCCTTTATTAGTTAAAGTCTCTCCAGATATGACAGAGGCCGAACTCTCATCAGTCGTGGATCTTGTAAAAGAATTTGAATTAAGTGGCATCATCGCGACCAATACCACTATTATGCCTGAGCGAGGAATCGGTGGAGTTTCAGGAAAATTACTTTTTGAAAAGGCCCGTGCTACTCGTAATTTTTTATTAGAGCAATTAAAAGAAACACCAAAGATTGAATTAATTGGTGTTGGTGGTTTTTCAAGCTACGAAGATTGCCTTGAATTTTGGAAAATGGGAGGCAAGTTGATTCAACTTTACTCAGCGTTTGTTTTCCAAGGACCCAAAATTTTATTTGAGATTGAAAAGAGATTGGGGGCCGATATGGAAAAAATGGGGGTTAGGAGTTTTGAGGAATTTAGGCGTTTGCTTAAATAAAATTATTTACTCCAAATAATTACTTTTATTTTTTCTGAACTGGCGGACTCACCAATTGCTGAGTCTGAAACCCCGGCACTTGATTTCCCTTAGCATACATACACTGAGCATAAGCATTATCATAACTCCACTGAATATCTCTTCCCTCAATTCCCGTTTGTCCCGCTCCCGCTAATGATCCACCAATAAGACCCACGCCCGCTCCGACTGAAGCACCTTCACGTCCACCCATCAAAGCTCCTGCTGCCCCACCAAGAGCGGTACCTGCCAATACAGTTCCTACTCCGTGACCCGTTGCTGATTGAGGATTGTTGGCGATATAAGTTTGAGCATAATTTCGGCATTCATTTTCTTCGAGAACAAATTGATCAAATGGTTTTCCAGGAGCAGGCATGACCGCAATTTTAGGGCCCATGGGCTTTGTCGAAGAACAGCTGATAAAAAGAAATAAAGTTGCGCAATAAAAAAAGCGGTGAGAGTAATTTGATTTCATGCAAGTCTCCATATTTATTTTTTAGGTAATGCATTCGGCTTTTCATCGGAAGGAACAATTGGAATCACTTTCCAACCTCCAGGACAATTTGAGACATAAGGATAATATTCTTTGCTCGCTTCACAGAAATACCAATTTTGCACAGGCGCTGGAGTAACTGGTTGGACAGTTTGGGGAACGACAACAATATTTGGAGGATTGTAAGGACTAGGATAAGGATAAAATGGGCGAGAATAAAAATACCAAGTTGGTCCTACAACCCACCACCATCCAACACGCCCACTATAGTGGCCCTGAGTCCAGTGTCCATTATGCCAATTGGTTCGATGCTGACTAAAATGTCGTCCCATATGTTGAGCATGAATATTTGTAGAAATGGAAATCAATATAAATAAAGATATAATCAAAAATTTCATGAAAACCTCATTACTTTAATTTACTACTCTAAATTTACTGCAATTTATTTTGAATAAAACATATGAAATTACTATTGAACAAATAACAATTTTTAAAGATATTCCGGTCTCTGCTCATAATCAATCGGATCAACAACTCCCGCTTTTTGGAATCCTCTCAAGCGAAGCGCACACGAATCACATACTCCACAAGCGCGGTCATTTTTTTCATAACAAGACCAACTAAATTCCAGTGGTGCTTTGAGCTCTAATGCCTTTTTTACAATTTCGTCTTTTTTTAAGTAAATGACGGGAGTAATAACTTCGATATCACCATTTTTTGTACCTTGCTTAATAAGCGCGTTCATTGCTTCATAATAAGATGGTCTGCAATCAGGATAGCCAGAAGAATCTTCGTAAACCGCTCCGATATAAATCTTTTTAGCACCAACAACTTCTGCCCATGAAACGGCCATGGAAATGATATGAGTGTTTCTAAAAGGCACGTATGAATCAGGAATTTCGGTGTCGTCACCTTTGTATTTTTTTACATTAATGGCGTCATCAGTAAGGGATGATCCACCGATTTGTTTTAAGAAACTCACGTCAATTATTTTTTGGTGACTAAGTGGAACTTTATAAAATTCTGCAATTTTTTTAAAACTTAAAAGCTCGCGCTCCTCCGTTTTTTGTCCGTAGTTTAAATGCAAAAAAGCCAAGTTTTCATGTTTGGTTGCTGCAATCGCGGCAGTTACTAAGGAGTCCATGCCTCCACTTACTAAACACACTGCCAATTCTTTACTTTTTCCAGTCATAGTTCAATCTCAAATTTTTATTAAGCAATATCTGCTTCATTTTTAATATAGGCCAGAAGTGCTTCAGTTTTTTCTAAGGCCCTTTTTTTCTTTTCATCTAACGATCCTAGTTTTTCTTGAATCATGATATAGAATTTTATCTTCGGCTCTGTTCCTGAGGGGCGTAGATAGAACTGATCTCCATTTTCAAAGAAAAATCCAAGGACATTACTTTTTGGCAAATCAAGATATCCCAAAGCGTAATCTCTAATTTCTAAAATTCTATTTCCTGCCATGGTGTTATCGCTGAATCCTCTGAACTTTGTCATGATCCGTGAAATTTTTTCTTGCCCTTCGATCCCAAAGTAATCAAGGGAGAGTAGGGATTCATGAGAAAAGCCATATTCTTCATAAATTTTATCGAGTGCCGCCAGTAAATCCATGCCTTGAAGTTTATAAAAGAGAGCGACTTCGGCCATTAGCGATACAGAACTCACACCATCTTTATCACGAGCAAAAGTGTGTGAGAGATAACCAAAAGATTCTTCAGTAGCAAAAATAAATTGTTTATTAGGTTGTGTCTTTTCAATTTGATTCATTTTTCCACAGATCCATTTAAAACCTGTGAGGGTATTATAAACTTCCGTTCCAAAATTTTTAGCAATCACATCAAGGAGTGAAGTTGTCACAATACTTTTTACGAAATAGCTGTCATTAGATAATCTTTTTTGTTTTTTTAGCTCAGAAAGAATGTAGTGAAGCTTAAGAATACCAATTTGGTTTCCAGTAAGGTATTCAATTTTATTATTGCTTTTAATGGCCACACCCAAGCGATCCGTATCTGGATCAGAACCCATCACTATATCAGCATTTATTTTTTCTAAGAGATCTACGGCCAATTTTAAGGCAGAAGGGTTTTCGGGGTTTGGGCTTTTGACGGTTGGGAAATTTCCATCAGGTTGAGCTTGTTCAGGAACTACATGCAGATCACTAAAACCTAAATCAATAAGTGCCTTTGAGCATGGGACAAGTCCTGAGCCGTGAATTGGAGTGTAGACAATTTTAAGCTTTGATCCATTTTCAAGGCATAGTTTTGGGTTGATTGCTTTTGATTTAATCGCAGCATGGTAAAGATTTTCAACATCACTACCAACCCATTTGATTAATTCTTTTTTTTCACCCTCAGCAAAACTAATAAATTTGATAGTTCCAAAATCAGTAATAGCATTATAGTTATTGATAATATTTTGATCATTAGGTGGAATAACTTGAGCTCCATCAGACCAAAATACTTTATAGCCATTGTACTCAGGAGGATTATGTGAAGCTGTCACCATGACACCGGCCATAGACTTGTGGTAGCGCACCGAAAAGGAGAGCATCGCTACA
>JAURXW010000252.1 GCA_030654205.1 Bacteriovorax sp. | reverse complement strand
TTTGTCGATCGTAAAATCCCAATTCTAATAACAGCGAAGGGCCTTGCTGTGGCCTTTTTAGTTCCCTATATCATCGCCTCTATCTTCGTATCATTTGCTCTTAGACAATTTAAGCGCGAACACAATTTATTAGATCATGTTCGCTCGATAAGCTAAACTTTCAAATTTTTAAGTCCTGCAAAAGCATTGTTTTTTAATTTTGCTTCAACAGGTGCTGACATATGTTTGGATACAGCGGCTGATGAAGCCGTTTGATTGTTTCGAGAAGCTCCACTTGAGGGCGCAGAAGAGCGGTTAACTTGCTCTCCTTTTTTGGCGGTCAAAGAAATTCTTCCACGATCATAATCAATTTCTAAAACTTGAACCTTTACTTCTTGGCCGACCTTTAGGGCCGTCATGGCATTTTCGACAAAGGTGTCTGAGATTTGTGAGACATGGAGTAAACCATTTTCTTTAATTCCAATATCTACAAAAGCTCCAAATTGAGTAATATTAGTAACCAGTCCTGGGTACCATTCACCAATTTTTAAATCGCGAATTTTTGAAATGTCTTTTCGGTATTCAAAAGATTTAAACTCTGTTCTAGGATCTTGAGAAGGTGCCTTGAGAGATTTTACAATATCATTAAAAGTAAATTCTCCAACTTCAGTTTTAAAATCAGAATCTTTTTCCAATTTCATAATGAGATCTTTATTAGAAATTAATTCTTTTAATTGAGTCGCATTTTTTCTTGCCCAGTTTGAAAGAACTTCATATCTCTCAGGGTGAATAAATGTTCCATCTAATGGTTCTTCGCCATTGTATATGCGCAAAAATCCAGCCGCTTGTTCATAAATTTTTGCCGAAAATCTTGGTACTTTTAAAATTTCTTTTCTATTTTTAAATCCGCCATTAACCTCACGGTATTTAATAACATTTTGAGCAAGTGTTGGACCGATACCAGAAACGTAAGCAAGCAGTGGAGCGGAAGCGGTATTTAAATCGACACCAACAAAGTTCACGCAAGATTCAACTACACCTTCAAGTGATTTTTTCAAACGTGCTTGATTTACATCGTGTTGGTATTGTCCAACTCCAATTGATTTTGGATCAATTTTTACGAGTTCTGCCAAAGGGTCCTGGAACCTTCTGGCAATTGAGATCGAACCTCTGACTGTTGGATCTTTATCGGGAAATTCTTCGCGAGCAATATCAGAAGCAGAGTAGACTGATGCGCCTGCTTCAGAAATTAGAGTAGCATTAACTTTACCTTCTTTTACTTTTTTAACATTTTGTTGAATAAAAGTAAGAGTCTCTCTTCCGTATGTTCCACTTCCAATGGCGATATGTTCAACATTAAATTGGTCAATTATGGCATCAAGAATTGTGGCCGATTCTTTAACTTGCATACGCGGTTCGTGAGGATAAATTACACAATCTGCTAAGAATTTTCCGGTATTATCGACGATGACAATTTTGCATCCCGTGCGAACACCTGGGTCAACTCCGATTACAGCTTTAGGACCTAGGTAAGGTTGTAGTAAAAGATTTTTTAAGTTAATCCCAAAAACATTGATGGCCGTTTCATCTGAAACTTTTTTAAGTTCAGATTTAAGTTCTAAATCAAGGCTTGGATGAATATAATTTAGATAAGCTTTTTTAGCGGCCATCTCTAGATCACTGAAGCATCCAAGTGAGGCATTATCAAAAAATCTTTTTTTCAATAAACCCAATGCTCCTTCTTCTGGAAATTCAATTTCTACTTTTAGAGTTTTAGAAGTCATGCCTCTTCTCATGGCCAAAAAGCGGTGGCCGGCCTTTGGATCTTTTAATTCGCAGGCACGTTGTGAAAATTCAAAATAATCTTTGTATTTCATCCAGTCTTTGTCTTCTAGTTCTGCTTTTTCTCTTTTGGTTGATTTTACAACGGCTTCACTCCAATAATCTTTACGAAGTATTTCTTTGGTCTCAGCATCGTGGGCCATCATTTCAATTAAAATATCAAATGCTCCAGCATACGCTTCATCAAAATTATTTATTTTTAATTCTGGCTTATTAAATTGATCGCCAAATTCATCTTTTAACTGTTGTTTGTTCTTCGGTGATTTTAAAATAACTTCTGCTAATGGAAGTAGGCCTGCTTCTTGGGCAAGCATACCTTTTGATTTCTTTTTTGCTTTAAACGGAGCGTATAAATCTTCCAGCTGGTTGATAGTATCGGCCATTTTAATTTTTTTCTCTAGGTCTGGAGTTAAAAGTTCCATTTTTTTTATGGCATCTAAGATATAAACTCTTCTTTTTTCTCGTTCGATATAATTGTCATATGATTCATGGATCGCTCGAATTTGGACTTCATCCATTCCACCTGTTACTTCTTTTCGATAGCGGGCCACAAACGGCACAGTACTTTGTTCGGTAATAAGGAGGTTTAAAACACTTAATACCGAGCGCGCATTTATATTTGTTTCCTGGGCAGCAAAAATAACAGCGCTTTGTTCTAATGACATGTACGAATTCTCCTAATAGTGTGAAGGAAAACGATAATCATTTTAAAAACTGTTGGCAATACGTTATGATTGTCAAAACGGGTGTTATTGAGGTTTTTTTGTGATTTATGATTTAATTGTTGTTGGAAATGGTCAAGCTGCGCAGACTTTTCTATTTGAATTATTTAGAAAGCTAGATGTGAAAAAAAGTCAGAATTTTTCTGTTGCTCAAATCTATTCGGAAGAAGTAGCGACGTCCTGCTCAAGGCGCTCGACGGCCACTGCTTCGCTTTGTGGCATTGAGGAAGGAGTTAGTGATTTGGGCAATGAATTGCGCGAAGCTTTTTTTCTTTTTGAAAATTTTTTTAATTTACATGCCCCAGAGGGAGTTGAAAAAACCAGACAAGTTGTTGGATTTTCCAATGAAAAAGATAAAGCAAAAATGATTAGGCGCTACAAAGAACTTAAAACGGTTGAGCATTCTATTTTAAATACCGAAATGGAAGGCACTGATCTTAATTCTTACGTCATTAGACCGGATGCGTATTCAGCTTGGTTTGAGACTCAACTTTCCAGTCGAAATATAACTATTAAAAATAATTTCATAAAAAAACTTAAAAAAAATGCAGAAGGAATTTTAGAGTGTGAACTTTTAAGTGGAGAGAAAATATGTGCTCGGAAAATTGTTTTATGTACCGGGGCGTATGCTAAATTATTTTCTGAATTTTTTAATGAAAGCTTTGATGATTCATTAGACCCCAAGCAAACTCAAGTTGTTGCCGGCAGCTATCTGGAAAGATTTGTTGACCTAAAACAAGCTTCTTTTTATATAACGATTGATGATCACAATTTAATTTATAGAAGTTCTGATCAACAATTAATTCTAGGCAGTGTTTCCATGAATAATGGAGTCGTTATGGCCGATCATTTAGAATTAAGTAAAATCCTTACTCTATTTGCAGAAAGATGTAATTTATCGCTGGGAGAATTAAGAGATTTTAAAGTGGTCACAGGACTTAGGCATAAAGGAGTCAGACGCAGACCAATTGCAAAAGCCCTGGATTTAGAAAAAAATATTTTTATGATCAATGGGCTTTATAAAAATGGTTTTACCACTTCACATTTATGCGCCAGAAAGATTTTGATTGAACTTAATCTGTAATCGTTTTAGAACACGAACCCTGTTGATACTTTACACCAGCACAGTCCGCAAAACAGGCATTCGAGTAGGTTTTGCCATTGTCTCCGCATACCGGTAGCCATAATTGAACGCAGACACATTTTTGCATATCCATTTTGGGAGCTATTGCCTGGCCTTTCAAGTCTTTTGAGTTTTTTACTTCAATGACATTATTTAAAGTTTTTTGATTGGCAACTGGTTGCTGGCCGCAAGCAGAGATTAAAAATAGGAGAGTGATGCGTAATAAAAATTGAATCATGTTTTGTGCTTAAATAAAAAATATTAAATAAAGAAGATATTGGTGGCTTGGGGCAGAATCGAACTGCCCACCTATGGGTTATGAATCCATCGCTCTAACCAACTGAGCTACCAAGCCTAACAAAGTTTGACTCATCCTATTTTTTTGAGAGAGATCTGTCAAGATTTTCTAAAGCTTTCCAGCACTTTCTCGTCTTTTTTCAAGACCATGCCTTTCTTTAGAAGGAGTTTCACCCTATGATATCGTTGAGGATCTATTGATATGGGCTTTTCTAAAAAATTTAAAACTAAGCAATTTGTTTTACATGTACAAACATTCATGAACTCATTGCAGTTGATTTCTCCAGATAAATCCATTTTAGTCGCTGTTTCTGGAGGTGTTGATTCTGTCGCATTGATGTATGTTTTGGCAGATATTTTTAAAGGTCGTATTAGAATTTTGCATATCAATCATGGCACTAGAGCGGCCAATATTGACGAAGAAAATTTGGTCGTCAAGCACTGTGACATCTTAAATCTTGAAGTCGATATTGTGAGATTTACCCTTAATTTAGATCAACAAAATTTTGAAGCCGTGGCCCGCAATTTAAGGGCCTCTGTTTATAAGCAATATATTCAAAAAAACTATTGGGTTCATACCGCTCATCATCTCGATGATTCATTTGAATGGAGCATGATTCAATCCTTTAAACAAAGTTCACTCGCCTCAACTCTTGGTATACCCGTTTTCAATCGAGGTCTTGTGAGACCGTTTATGTGTGTTAGTAAAAATCAAATACGCTCTTTTGCCCAAACCCTAGGCCTTGTTTGGTCCGAGGATTCTACCAATCGTGATATTCGGTTTGAGAGAAATTTTTTCAGGGCCGCCTTAACTGAGACTATTCATAATCGCTATCCACAATACTTGGCCCATTACGTGGCCAGACAAAATCAACTGGCCTTCGAATTAAATCTTCACCGGGCTCAATTAATAAAAGAGGTTAGTGAAAAGTCATTGATGCACGAAAAAAGAGAGGCCTCTGGGGCAGTCATTCTTCGTTCGCGTGATTTTAGATTTCACAAGTATCAAATTAAAGAATGGATCCATTTTTTTTCCAAAACTCATAGGGGAGAAATTGACCGTGAAGTTGATAAGCTAATTCTTGCTCATCAAAAAATTAGAGATAATGCACGTGAAATAAAAATGAAGGGCCCTCTGTCTTTTTCG
>JAURXW010000247.1 GCA_030654205.1 Bacteriovorax sp. | reverse complement strand
GGTGGTCGCTGTAATCTAAAAGGTCCCGCTGTTGACGAGATGGGAAGATCACTTGAACCAGATTGCTTGGATAATAATCCTGGAACTTGGCATTTGGCGATTGTTAATCAAATAGGAATTTTCGATCGCTCATTTGTGATGGATGCAACTTATGACTATCAAGTATGGAATCAACCTGTTTATGGATATGAGTACAGTTATTATAATGTTCAAACAAAAAAAGAAAGTAAAAGCATAGAAGACGCCAAGGTTCAAATAAACCAAGGTCTTCCAAATGAATATAATGATGAAAGAAAAAATGTACGCACCCCCCAAACAAAATCGCTTGTCGGAATCAACATGAGAGTTACCTACGCCATGGAAAACTCACCGACAATGGCCGAACATCAAGAGACAACTTTTTCCAGCGTAAATTTTCAATACGACTTAGAACTAGATTCACAAAATAATATTATAGGTGGTGAGTGGTATTCTGATAATCATCCCGATTTTTTATGGGTAGCAGATAAGATGGCCTTCCCAAAAACATACGGCGATAATTCTCAAGGCCACTTGGATTTAAATAATATTTCTTCCGAAGCAAAAAAAGCCGCTGTTGAAAATGCCCGGCATGAGCTTCCATCTGGTGCTATTGTCCGTGAGCTGTTTAATAGCTCAAAATAATTGCCATTGGAAAAGACAGCGCGGCGCTCCAACACAGCACCTATTGCTAAAAGAGCGATATCCGAGAATTTAAATTTAATCAGATTAATGAATGTTTTTTTAAAATTATAAACTTGCCTAATCATCTTCTGCTTCATATATAGACCCTTCAAAAAAAGGGACAAAAAATGCAATATTCATTAATGATATTTAGTTTACTTCTATTGAGCTCATGCGCTCCTCAATCCTCACTTACCCAAATAAATTTAAAAAATTCATTCGTAATAAATGGAACTGAAGTTAAGGAAGCCGATCAAGTAGCAAGCAGTATCGTGGGTATTTATAATATTAAAGACAATTCTATCTGTACAGGCTCGCTCATTGCTGCAAATATTGTTTTAACTGCCGCTCATTGTGCTCCCGAAAAGGCATCTCAACTTAAAATTATTTTTACCAATGATATCGATAATACAATGAACAGTCGTGAGCCAGACATTCTTCAAGAATTTGTTTTAGCTGCAACTGACTTCAAAGTGGGACCTACGTGGAATCCCAAAAATGATACAATTGAGACCAACACTGGAGATATTGCGCTCATTAAATTTAAAGGCAATATTCCCAAAGGTTATAAACCTGCGGCCTTCCTTGCCGAAGAGTCACTAATTAGAACAGGTGGACTTGTTACGGTTGCCGGATTTGGTGTCAATAATGTTAGTACCCAAAAAATAGATCCAAAAAAATATCAAAATCTCGATGAGGCCATTAAATATGGTGAAGTGATTTGTGACGATGATACTAATGGAGTTAAAAATAATTGTTTTAAAATTGAAACAAGTGGAGATGGTATTCTTCGAGTAACGGAGACACCTATATCGTCTATTGATAAAACTGAAATTCGTCTAGATGAACGTAAATCAGGAACATGTAGTGGTGATTCAGGCGGACCAGCTTATATAAGAAAAAATGGTGAACTTTATTTATTTGGAGTAACTAGTAGAGGAAGTGCTTTATGCAACGAAGTTGGGGTATATACCAATGCTTTACACTATCGCCCTTGGATTGCAGAAGCAATTAAAATATTAAAATAGAATTTAAATAGAAAATTGTATCAGGGCCTCTACAGCTTTTTTATAATTACTCTTATTGTATTTTAACTCCAAATCCTTAAGAATTTTTTTTATATCTTCCTTAGATGGATTTTCAATACCTAAAAACTTAACTACAAAATCTTCAACAACTATAAAAAGCATGGAAAGTGGCTGCAATGAAATGCTTTGCTGGTCTTTAAACCCTACTCCGTTTTTAGCTCCATGGTGTTCTTTTACGATTTGAAATACTCCACTAGGCACACCAGGGATTTGTTCTAATATTAAAGCTGAATTCAAAGCATGATATTCGACTTGTTCTATTTCAAAACTTTTGTATTTTTTATCCGACAATTTGGAATCATTTTGAAATTCATATTCCACTCGAACATCTTCATAGAGCTCGTCATCCGAATGTATTTTAGTTAACTTGTCATCGAGAATGGAAATGTCATGAAAAAATGCAACATAACAAATTTTTTCTTTAATCAGCTTAGAATTCCATTCAAACTGGGAAACTACTTTAGTTAAAATCATCGCAGACAGCATCGAATGAGCATAAGAAAAACTATTTTGATTCTGTTTTGTAAGCTTAAAATAATTCATCAGAGAATCATTTTTAGTAATTGCACTTTCCATATGAGAAATATTTGTCTGAACTAAGTTTTGTGTTTCTTGATCAACACCTGCCAGGTTAATCATCTCCTTAGTAAGATGATAATCAAAACTTTTATTTAAAACATTTTTAGATTCCAAATTTTTACTTTCGATAGTCAACTTAAGACTAATTGCCAAAAATTTATTAAAATCATTTTTCAAAACATATAGATTACTAACATTATGCTTTTTGAATTTATCAATTTCTTCAACACTAAATAAGTCATTTGCATGCAACCGTTTTAAGTACTGGCAATCCTCCGAGGATATTTTAATTCTTAAATAAAAATCTACCGGAAAACGTATGTCTTTATGTTCGAGTAAGAATTGAAAATCGACAGGAACAAACAATGGAATATCTTTTAGTTTTTTTTGAGCATCGTTTTTTAAAAATTGTTCTTTAATAGCGTCCAGAAAAACTGTTGAATTTAAATCATAAGTTATGACGATGGTTTGGGAACGTTTTCCAGGGTTTCTCCCAAGAACAAAAATCGTTGTTTCTAATTTTTCTTCAATTAAAAAATCTTCAATTTTTGTTAAACGTTCTAGACCATTTGGCAGAGAAGCATCTATTAAAATAAAATCAAGTTCGGGTAGGATATTTAAAAGTGAAATGGCCTGAACTGCGTCAGTGGCCGTCGTGATTTCTATAGTCAACTGCTCTTCAAGTTGGACACGCAAATCTTCATATTTTGTGAATGACTCATCTATGATTAAAATTTGCCTCATAAGGCATTATAACATTTTTTAAAATAAGCCGCCGAGTCCTAGTCAATCAAGGTAGTTATTGCCGGACCCGAGGCCATTATTACTTAAAAATTATTTATCCGCTAAACAAGGAAATTGATCATTTGTAAAAATATTCAATGGCACTTTATAAGCTTGTCCCAACGTTTTAACAAATTTTTGAAGGGCAATTATATTATCCAGTGTTTGCTTTTTTGCCTTGTCTGAATTTTTAGATTCAACAATACGATCAAAGTTAGCCGAGCAAACTTTGGAACTTAATCTATTTAAAACATACTGAGGAATCAAAAATGCGTCATTTGGACGATCTAACTTTCCTTGAAAGTTGGTCCAACTCTCAAATGTAAAAGGAGCAGAAATAACATAATTACTTATTCCCTCTAATGATTCTGTTAGTTGACGTTGTAAATCTGAAATCTTCCAAATTGGCTCATCTGTTGAGTCCTTCCCAACAAGGAGTCCAATTGATTTATCTAATTGACCCTCAAAATAACTAAAAGGATCACTAGTAGCATCTGAACTCGAACATTCTGCAGAATTTTTTGGATTCCTTGCATCTGCCTTATCTTCATCAGTACAATACCAATCACTGTGAGTCGGCTTTACACCGGCGTAACCGTAAGAAATGGCCATCGAATCATAATCACCAAGTCGGTCTAAATGTCTAAACTTGCCACTTAAATACTCCATGATAGATCTTGAAACAGATCCTAACTTCATTGAATCATCAGACGCCAGATTTCCTCGGAAGTTATGACGTAAACCAATATTATGCCCTAGTTCGTGAGCAAGCATATCAATGAAATAACCTTCCATATAACTATCGTAGGTATATCCTTCGGGAATCGTATCAAAATTCAATGGTTCATATAAAGGATCGTGATTGCGTTGATCTTCACTTGAAATATGAAAACTTAAAGTTTTCCCCAAACGAATAGCGTGTTTAATTCCCGCGGCCTTAGCAATTTTATTATTTAATTCACGGGTAAAATTAACTTTTAATTCTTCAGCTAATTGATTACTTCCTAAAGATTTAAGTTCTTTAATCTTATCACTTACATCAAACCATTTTTTATAAATTGTCTCAATCATTGGCCCTTGAATTAAGACGTTGGCATCAAAGGTTTCCCCAGTAAATTGATTGGCGATTGAAGGCCCAAGGCCTCCATAGCCTGCGAGATTAACTAAATCCCATTCTATTACGTTATAACGAATATCGCCTGCAATAATAAGATCAAACCGAGAATCATTTTTTTCAAGAAACTCAAATTCAAACATATCTCGACCAATACTTGCTTGAAATTTTCTATTCCAAGAGAGAAACGCTTCGCTAAATGCACTTCTATAGCGCTCAGGA
>JAURXW010000231.1 GCA_030654205.1 Bacteriovorax sp. | reverse complement strand
GACAGAATGAAATTAAAACTAACAGGACACTAAATCTTAAATATTTTTTTGGCATTTAATCATTATAACTAAATTATCAAGAGATCGAAGATGGTTAAAAAGACCAAAACTTATTTGGTCGGATAAATTTCTTTATCATTTCTTTATAGATTGTCTTGAAAAGTGCGCTAAAATATTAAAAGAATTAAAAAATTGACCGTTAAGTAACTATAAACATTTCTGGAATCTTTCTAGCAGAAAAAAGACAAGGAGTCTTATTATGAATTTGGTTGAAGTATTTAAGCAAGGTGGCTTTATTATGTACCCGCTACTTATTTTTTCAGTAGCACTTTGGACAGTCGCTATTCAAAAAATTTGGTTCATTATCAATTTCAAAAAACAATCAAAATACTTTTTCGAAGAAGGAATGAGAATTGTTAAATCCAAAAGATTCAATGAAATGGAATGGCTTTATAAAAATTGCCCGGAAATTATTGCTAAACCTCACTCTGCTATTTTTGAAGATACAAATTCTCAAGAAGAGTGGGATGCAAGAATGCAACGCCGTCTTAATGAAACAACTCAAGGGCTAAAAAAGAATCTTTGGGTTTTAGGTACTATTGGTTCTTCTGCTCCGTTCGTGGGATTATTTGGAACTGTTTGGGGTATCATGGGATCTTTTAAAGCAATTGGTGCTGCCGGTAAATCTGGCTTTGCTGTTGTTGCTTCTACTATCTCTGAAGCTCTAGTGGCCACGGCCGCGGGTATTTTAGTCGCAGTTTTTGCGGTTATGTTCTACAACTATCTTCAAGTAAAAGTTACTGAAGCTCTAAACGAATTTAAAAATGGTTTAGGGGATTTAACAGAGTCTTTTAACTCTGCGAAAAAGTAATTTAAAAAAATGAATTAAGGAGCGCCTTATGGCCATGGGTAATATGAATCAAAGTTCAGGGGACGAAGAAAATATCGTGTCGGAGATCAATATGACTCCACTCATCGATATCATGCTCGTCTTACTGATTATTTTTATGGTAACTTCTACAGCTGCTCTTGAATCCGGTCTTGATATCGAGCTTCCAAAGACCCAAATTACCAATGAAAAAAAACAAGACGAAATCTTAATCATTACTTTGGATAAAGATGGAACAGTTGCTATTGCCGGAAAAAAAGTACTTGAAGATGAAGTCGGTGCAAAAATTGCGAGTTCACTAAAAGAATTAAAAACTGAATCAGTTATTCTTGAAGGTGACACTAAGGCCTATCTAGGTAAAGCGGTTCAATTGATGGATTTGGCCAAGAGTGCTGGAGCAAAAAATTTCTCAATTGCTGCTGAAGAAGCTCCAAATAAGAAAAAATAATTAGGTAAAAAAATGAGTGCACTTAAAAAACCATTATATGTTGCAGGTGGAAGCAAACTTGAAGAGGAAACAAAGCGTTTTAACAAACGTGCGTTGATCGGAAGTATTGTTATTCACTTATTTTTCTTTTTGCTAAAATTACCCCACTTGGTTCTCGAGCATAAAATGCATGATGAGCCAAAGCTTGAACCAATAAAAATGGTATTCATCACTCCCGCTGTAAAAAATGTGATGATTCAAAAAAAGCTAGTAGCAGCTGAATCTGAAAAAATTGCTGTACCTGCTCCGGAAATAAAAGTTAAAAATGGAACTGAAAGAATTGTCAAAAAATCAGATCGCGTAGGAGATCCACTTCAGAGTAAAGTTCAGGAAGTCCAAAAAGGCGATCCTCGTTCGCAGAAAAAAACGGCCTTCAAGCCTGGAACTGATTTGCGAAAACTTTCTAAAACTGACGTGGGAACTGGCTCAGCTCCTGGTAAAGTTAAATCTATTGATGGAAATACTGGAGGCTCTGGAGATACCTATAAAGGCGCAGATATGACCAACCTAACTAATTCAATCATGAAGAATGGCTCGGGACTTAAACGTCTTAAAACCAATCCTAATGCAATTGATGACGGTGGAGCTGGTGGTGGTCGCGGCGGCGGGATGGGTGATGGTATTGGTGGTGGTAATGGCGATGGGCATTTCACAGGAACTACCACTGGGACAACTAATTTGGCCAAGGTTGCAACAAATGTTGGAAGCCTTACAGGTTCAGCTAAAGGTAAGATTGACTCTTCAAAAGGCTTTGATGGTTTGGCCACTAAAGGCTCGGTCATGGTGGCCGGTGAACCGGTTGAACAAATTGCCGTCTCAACTATTGATCCAGATGCAATTAGAAGATTGTTGCGAGAAAATATTCCTTATTTTAGAGGATGTTATCAAAGCGAATTAGTTAAAGATAAAAGACCTGATGGATTTGAAGGTGTGCTTAATCTGAAATTTTTTATTGGTAGTGGTGGAGTCGTTCAGCGCTCAGAAATTACTTCAGAAGATATTACCTCTGATAAAATTCGTGAATGTATGAAAAATGTTCTTCAAGGAATTCATTTTCCATCTCCTCGTGGTGGAAGAACCGTTGAAGTTAGTCAGACTATGAACCTTTATCCAAAACGCATTTAATTAAGACAAA
>JAURXW010000229.1 GCA_030654205.1 Bacteriovorax sp. | reverse complement strand
AACTAGTTATTTGGTAGAGGAACCCCCTCGCAGCTTAACGAGTGTCAATACGGAACCGCCTACAACAGTCGTTGCAAATAAAGAAGGTAATTCAATATTTTACTATTTGATTGTTGCCTTTATCGGGGGATTGATTCTTAACATTATGCCTTGTGTGCTTCCTGTTATTTCTTTAAAACTTTTTGGATTAGTTAAATATAGAAATGAATCAAGAAAAAGAATTCTTAAGCATAATATCTTTTACACATTAGGAATTCTTTCAACTTTTTTTATTTTTGGATTAATTGTTCTACTTTTTAAATCTCTAGGCACCCAGGTCGGTTGGGGATTTCAACTTCAATCACCTAACTTTATTGCTATTATGACTATAGCATTATTTATTTTCTCCTTAAATCTCTTTGGTTTTTTTGAATTTAGCACTCCTGGTGGAAAAAATTTGGGAAATATTCAAACGCAAGAAGGATTTGCTGGTGACTTTTTAGGCGGAGTCCTCGCGACAATTCTATCAACTCCATGTAGCGCTCCATTTTTAGGAACAGCTCTTACTTTTGCGTTTACATCGAGTTCTAGTTCAATCTTTTTAATTTTTATGACGATTGGACTTGGATTAGCGTTTCCTTTTATTTTAACGGGTTTTTTTCCTAATTTAGTTTCATTTTTACCGAAGCCAGGTAATTGGATGAATATCGTTAAAAAATTCTTGGGACTTACTTTAATCCTAACTATGGTCTGGTTATTAGATGTTTATAATGCCTTAGTTGATGGCTCATCACATTTAGTGAAACTGGCAACGGCTTTAGTTTTTATTTTTGCTGGAATTGTTATTTTAAAAAAAGAACGATTAATTGCCGGAGTTTCATTTTTGATTGCTCTGTTATTATTTATAAATCTTTCCACAACTATCGTTATTTCGAGCAAGGACGATCAAACTGCCCTTATTAGAGACAAAAAAGCACAAGGACTAAATTGGGAAGCTTGGTCATTTGAAAAAATGAATGAGTATAAAGAAAACCAGCAATTAGTTTTTATCGATTTTACAGCAAAGTGGTGTTTTACTTGTAAAATAAATGAAAAATTAGTCCTCGATACAAATGAATTTAAACAGTTTGTTACTGACAATAATATAAAACTTTTAATTGGTGATTGGACTAAAAGAGATGAAGTCATCGGAAGTTTTTTAAGACTAAATGGATTAGTTGGTGTTCCTGCTTATTTTATTATAAAAAAAGATGGGACCCTTGTTAATCTCGGAGAAACTGTAACCATTAAAAGAATCACTGAAAATTTAAAATAATTCGATCATCCCAATTCAAATTTCGAAGGCGTTTCCATAATTTTTGTAATCACTTCTTTTGGAGCGTGATTGTTATATAAAACGTCATAAACACCATTAAATATTTGAGCACGAATAGCAAATTGTTCTGATATAAAATGTACGGCCTTAGCTGTTTTATAGCCTTCAACAACATTGCGTTGTGAACTAATTATCTCTTGCGCCTTTCGACCTTTGGCCAATTGCAATCCAAAAGTCTTATTACGTGATAAATCACCAGTTGTAGTAAGGATTAAATCTCCCATGCCAGAGAGCCCATAAAAAGTTTCAGGACGGGCATTATAGACTGCTCC
Organism: Bacteriovorax sp.; assembly: GCA_030654205.1. Classification (GTDB taxonomy): domain Bacteria; phylum Bdellovibrionota; class Bacteriovoracia; order Bacteriovoracales; family Bacteriovoracaceae; genus Bacteriovorax. The sequence goes on along the minus strand of JAURXW010000229.1, from coordinate 3,842 downwards.
AAAACGAAGCATTTCAGCAATACCTCTAGTAATCATCGCGGCCCTAGTATTATGATTATAACCAAGTCCTTCAATAATTCCTCCAGCAATGGCCAAAATGTTTTTTAATGCTCCTCCTAAGAGAACACCTTTTACATCATAGCTGGCCAAGCATCTAAAGTATGGAGTATTGACCATCCCAATAACATTCTCCAAAACTTTTTTAGATCTTCCCGCAACAGTTACCAAGGTAATTTGGCCCTGCATAATTTCATGGGCAAAACTTGGGCCTGATAAAAAGCAAAAATAATCTTTGAAATGGGGATAAGTATCAAAAAAAAGATCGTCTGATAACTCTAAAGTTTCAGGATCTATTCCTTTTGATAAAGATAAAAGTGGAATGCCTTTTATTAAATAGCCTAAAAATCGATCATAATTATCTTTAAAATATTCGGCAATTCCATTTGTAGGTAATGCTGAAACAATCAGTTCAATATCATTTTCGGCATAAGCATCTACTTCATCCCAAGTAAGGGCCGCTTCAATATTAGAAGCAATTTTTAATCCTGGAAGATAAATTGAGTTTTCACCTTTTTTAATCGCTTGATAAATATCGTCAGATCGAACCTTTAAAATAACTTTATCAAAATTGACTGCCAGCACTTGGGCCATCGCCGTTCCAAAAGCACCTGCCCCAATCACTAAAGCTATTCTGTGTTTATTGTCTTTGTTTACTAATGTCATAATGAAATAATTCCTTTAATCAGGCTGGCTTTTTGATAGATAGCAATTATTTCATCGCTATTATCAAATAGTTTTTTAGCCGAAACACTTATGTATTTACCATTAGATGATGCACGCTCATCGATATCCATACCTGAAAGAATCAAAATAACCTGATGAACTTCACCTGCTGGAACAATAAATTTAAAAAGATATTCAGTTGGAAATTTAACCGTTTCATCCATTACCAATTTTAATTTAAAAAGCCGATCAGCTTCGATCAGCGCTTTTTCTTTTGGATCCATTTAGAACTCCAATACCACAGGCTTTATATCCTGAGCATAACGAAGCATATCCATAACTTCACGTGCACAAGCGTCTCCTGATTCTCGGTGAGTGATATAGTCGACGGCTTCTTGAATTTCATAACTAGCATTTGGAACAGTGGCCGAAAATCCAACACGCTTTAAAATCGGCAGATCTATAAACTCATCGCCCATATAAAGAATTTCTTCATCCGTGTAGCCTAGGGCCAATATTTTTTTATAAGCATCACGCTTATCTTCATTACCCAAAAATACAAAATCAAGCTTGAGCGTATCTATAAAACGTTTTCTCATTCCTACACTGTCACCACCAGAAATGATTCCCACTAAAATACCTGCGTCTCTAAGAATTTTAAATCCATACCCGTCATGTATATGACAAGTGCGATTAAATCCAATATTCTCTCCATCCCAGGTAATTCCACCATTGGTAAGAATGCCATCAATGTCAAAGGCACATACTTTAATTTTTTTTAATTTTTCACCAAATTTTTCTGCGTATTCTTTAAGTCTAAGTTTTTCATTAAGGGGCTTCGCCATTTTAAACTACCTCATAAATTCTTAAAAGTTGCTCTACTATATTTTTAATTTGATCCAGCGGTAAACTTGTTGCTGCATCTGAAAGTGCTTTGTCTGGATTGGGATGAGTTTCCATAAATATGCCATCAGCTCCCGCAGCAACTGCGGCCCTGGCCAAAACTAAAATCTGTTCACGCTTTCCTCCTGTTGCTGTTCCTAGACCACCTGGTCTTTGAACACAGTGGGTAGCATCGTGAACCGTTTTAACTCCAAAACTTTTCATGATTTGAAACGAAGCCATATCTACTACTAAATTATTGTATCCAAAACTTGAACCTCTTTCAGTTAGCATGATCTGATTTTTTGGTAAAAAAGTAGTTGCCTTATCTACGATATTTTTAGTTTCTTCCGGTGATAAAAACTGCCCCTTTTTAACTTTTAAAATACGACCATATTTTGCACACGCCTCGGCTCCAGCGGCTATCATATCTGTTTGTCGGCATAAAAAGGCAGGAACCTGTAGAACATCAACAACTGTTGCTAGTTTCATGGCCTGAGAAGCTTCATGAAAATCAGTTAAAACAGGGAGTCCAAAAGTTGTTTTAATTTTTTCTAAAATGCGCATTCCTTCATCAATACCTGGACCACGATAAGAATTTATTGAGGTACGATTGGCCTTATCAAAACTACCTTTATAGGTCAAAGTAATTTTATCTTCAAATGGTTTTAAATCTTTAACAAGCCGATCAGCAATACTCAAAGCAAGCTCTTCGCTTTCTAAAACACAAGAGCCAATATAAAAATCTAGTTTGGGTTTCAACATAATATTTCCTACAATCTTTTACTTAATTTATCTGCTTCTTCAATAAAGGCTTTAAATAATGGGTGGGGTGAAAATGGTTTTGATTTAAATTCCGGATGATACTGACAAGCAATAAAAAAAGGATGATCTTTAAGTTCAATAACCTCTACTAAATTTAATTCTTTATTAAATCCCGAGATCACGAAGTTTGTATTAAGAAATTTATCCATATACATATTATTAACTTCTAAACGATGACGGTGTCGCTCGTGAATCGTTTGGGCCTTATAGACTTTTTTAGCAAGTGAGCCTTCAAGTAGCTCACATTCGTAAGAGCCCAAGCGCATATTTCCACCTTTAGCACCGTCACTACGCTGTCCTTCCATGTAATGAATCAAATGTGATCCACCACTTTGAAATTCCTCTGAAGTTGCATCAGTAATTCCCAAAACATTTCGAGCAAATTCAATAACTGATAATTGTAGCCCTAAGCAAATTCCAAAAAAGGGAATATTTTTAGTGCGAGCATATTCAATGGCCTTAATTTTTCCTTCTGTACCTCGAACACCAAAACCACCGGGTACTAAGATCCCTTGTACGCCTTTAAAAACTTCATCAAGGTTTGCATTTTTTTCTAAAAGTTCAGAATCAATATAAACAGGTTTAAACTTTAGCTGATTTGCAATCGCACCATGATTTAGTGCCTCATCAAGAGATTTATAAGATTCAGTCAATTCAGTATATTTGCCAACAATTCCAATCTTTACTTCACGAAGTGGATGCATAAAATTATAAACAACTTTTTCCAAATCTTCTATTTTTGGATCTGGCACCCAAATCCCCAATAATTCACTAATTCTTTGGTCAAGTCCCTGTTTATGAAATTCAAGCGGTACTTTATAAATTGAATCCATATCGATAGATTGAAAAACATTTTTTCTGGCCACATTACAAAATCGAGAAATTTTATCCAGTGTATCTTCATCAACTTCGCGGTCGGAGCGACTAATAATAATATGAGGTGAGAGTCCTTGAGACATTAATTCTTTTACTGAATGCTGGGCCGGTTTTGATTTTAATTCACCTGCAGCCGCTATATAGGGCAACAAGACTAAATGTATAAAGATAACATTATCTGCCCCTTCATCATGGGCCAGTTGCCGAATAGATTCAATAAACGGCAATGACTCTATATCGCCGACAGTTCCACCAATTTCTCCAATCAATAAATCTGCATTTTCACTTGCAATATGAATCCGTCTTTTTATTTCGTTCGTAATATGAGGGACAACTTGAACAGTTTTTCCCAAATATTTTCCCTCGCGCTCATTTTCAATAACTTTTAAATAAACTTGCCCGGTTGTAAAATTACTTTCACGCTTAAGAGTTAGCGAAGTAAATCTCTCATAGTGACCAAGATCTAAATCCGTTTCTGCGCCCTCGTCAGTTACAAAGACTTCACCATGCTGAGTGGGGCTCATCGTTCCAGGATC
>JAURXW010000228.1 GCA_030654205.1 Bacteriovorax sp. | reverse complement strand
AGTTGAAAAATTTAAAGAGTTCCAAGAAAAATACGGGTTCAACGATTCACAAATTGAAGCCCTTCGTTCTGGAAAAGTAAGGGCATCGCTCCATGCCAATTCAACTAAGAAAAATGTTCATGTGAAGAACAGACCCGATCGAAGATTTTGTCATCGACGAATTACAAGAGAATGCAAAGTTTTAAAAGAAATGAGGCTACTTAAAAATTTTAATCAGTACGAGGCTTCTAAGCTTTGTGGCATTGGAATAAACTCTATTGGCTTCATCGAAAATGGCAGAGTTGCCCTTACAGACAAAAAGATTCTTCAAATTGTTGGTGCCTATGGCTTCACAATGGAATATTTCAATCAGCTTTTAAAAGTGTCTCCTCTTCGGCATGAGATAATAGAGGAATGCCAAAAAATTATTGAGAATATGGATGAAAATAAATTAAGGATAATTATGCCAATGCTTCAAAGTATGGGGAATTAATTTAATTCCCCCCCCAAAATACCCTAAACCGATCAGATTAGAGATTTAAAAAGTAACTAATCGTTCTGACCATTCAACAACTTCCAAGCAATCATTCATTGTTGAAATTGGACAAACATCTGTCTCGTTTTGTCCGCGAGATTTAATACAAGTACCACAAGCAAATACAATCCCTAGATTTTCTCTAAATTCATCAATTTGTTTTTTTGCATTATATTTTTCGTGAGTGATACTTTCAATTTCAACACCAGCACTCATTAAAAAAATCTTAACCTCATGTCCTTTCTTTAGAGCGGTATTCCCAAATCGAACCCCATTCCAGGCTTTCTCTGGTTCATTTGTTTCGATAATGATTCCAATTTTCATTTATTCACCTCAATTACTTTGATTCTGTGGCTTTTTTCCAATCAACTTCAGAAATAATCTCTTGTTTGTAGACTGCATGACAAGCAGTGCAATGTTGCAATGTTCGATTCGTTGCAACCATTGCTGCTTTTAAGTTTTTCTTTTGACCAGCATCTGTAATTTTATCCGCTTCTGAGTGCATACGAAGTGCCATTTCAGTAAAACCTGGAGCCCCTCTTCCCATGTGATCACACATCATATTCATCTCAGGAGATGTCCCTAATCTTTTCCCGGCATCTTCAATTTGCTTAAAGTTTTTTGAAATAAATGCTTCCGTTAAGTCTCTAATTGCTTCAAGGTGTCCTCGCATATTTTGTTTTTGGTGTTCTGCCATCATTGCAGTAAGAGGCAATGGTTTTCTTGTATCGCTCGAGATAGGACTACTCATCATATTGTGATCCATCTGTGCAAAAGAATTTTGCACAGATATTGCAGCTATAATTAAAAATAAAAACTTCACTTTTTTTCTCCTTGTTAATTATCTAGTTCAAGTGCATTTATTAAAACTTCTAACGAATTTAAAATTTCATTAATTTTATTTTTTGGAATTCTTTCTAAAATTGACTGAAAATGTTTATCACCCTGATTTTTCAATCGTTCTGACAATTTCAAACCTTTAGTTGTAAGAACAACTGTATTATTTCGTTTATCATTTACATTGGTCCCAATTTTTATAAATCCACTTTCTTCGAGTTCTGTACAAATTCGTGCAATAGAGCTTTTGTTTAGGCTCAATTCTTTTGCGAGAATTTGTTGATTGACGAGTGAGTCTTGTGCTTTGAAAAGGGTAAGTAGAACATGGGCCAATGAAGTAGATATTTTAACTCCACAAGGTGTTTGCACCGAACTTGCTGGAAAAGATCTCATGATCTTCTGCATGTGTGACCTTAATACTGAAACTTGCTTATCTTTTAAACTCATAGCTAACAATAATGCATATTAGTTGCATGTGCAACCAATTTGCATTATTGCTATTTTATAATGTGTTAGAGTTATCCAAGTGACATAATTAAAAAGGGAAAAAAACATGAATATTGAAGACAATATGCACCCCTTCATGACATATCTTTTTCACGCTGTTTTATCTTTCGACTGACTTAATAAAGTTCCGTGCCCCTCTATAAAATACTTAAAAGGGTGCAAGTTGACCGCTAGATTTAAAGCAATTGTCCGGAAGAGTGGCGAATTAATATTCTTCACGATTATAATATAACTCTTAGACCAAATTTCGTTTCTGTGCGTGCCAAGGTGATGAACAAGGACCGTTTTGATTTAGTTAAATAGTCCTTATAAGAATCGCCCGAAAGGGCGATTCTTGATTTGTAAAATTAATTGCAAAAAGCGTAAAGATACGTAGCTTTTGTTAATTCAAACTTATTTTTTTTCAATTGGACAAGTACTCATCCCAAGTATTGGATAAAACGGACAAAAAGAAAAAGTAGCAGTTAACAACGGAACTAATCCGACAAGACCCCAAAGAGTTTTTGGTCCAATGAGAGTCAAGGATAACAATCCAAGTCCTAGTATAATTCTAGCTATTCTATCTATACCACCTACATTTTTTTTCATACGATCTCCTCAGACTTATTAAGCAATTTGTTTTTTTAGTATATCATCCTATATCTTTAATTCCGTGATTTATATCATTGAAAATAATTTATTTAAATTAACATTTTCCTTAATTAATCCAAGTCAAATAAACAGCAGTAAGAGTTCCTGTGGCCATGAAAAACCATAATAAAACCCCTTGAATAAATGGTTTTAATCCAACGCTTTTAATTGTATCTTTTGTTAGATTAGTACCAATTAAGAATAAAGTAAGAACCATCATTTTTTTAGCAATAAACTCTACTTGATGTCCAATTGTTTCAAGAGAAGGTATAAATGTCACAAAAGCGGCCACTGCTATAAATCCCAAAATAAACCAAGGTTTTTTCATTTTTTGATTTTTTTCAAATGATAAATTTTTTTGCGATCTTATCATTCCAACAATCATAGCAACGGGAATGATCCACATGGCCCTGGCCAACTTTACAGTAGTTCCAACTTCTAGCGCATGGCTCCCAAACTGCAAAGTTGCACCAACGACTGAACTAGTG
>JAURXW010000227.1 GCA_030654205.1 Bacteriovorax sp. | reverse complement strand
ATAGACCTAAAGGCTGCGTAAGGGAAAAAGAAAACCGCTAATAAATTTCTCCATTTTCCTGAGATGAAACAATATGAGAATTATCCACATTAAAATAATAATGAGGCAAAGTTAGATTGACCAAAGAAAAAAATGAATTTTGAACCCAGCGATAAACTTCTATATTTTTCCAATAAAAACGATTTATTCCTATATAAGGAGCAAGAGTTGGTCTTACTAAATACGCAGCTCCATCCCCCAAGACATGCCCTATCCCATCGCCACTTAAAACTAAGGTTGTACCTTCATCAACACCTAGTCCATTAATTAAAAAATGATTGTGATGATAAGCATTCGCTAAAAAAGACAACAGCCTTCCCATTCGGTCACGAACAACAAAATGCGTATCAGTCAGTATATTTTTTAAAAGTGGAATACCAAACATTGAAGAAGTCAGAGTAATTCTATCATCTAGCGGATTATTAAAAACATCATCAGTCGTAAGCGATCCTTTTTCGGCAGTAAAAATAGTATCACCTAAAATAGCAAGACCAGCGCTGGTCCCGCCAAAAGGAATTCCGGTTTTTATTTTTTTTACTATTTCCTCATTGGCAACAGTGTCTTTGATACGCTCAACATATTTCCACTGATCTCCCCCTGAAAAAAAGATTCCTTCACTCTCCGAGATCAGCTTAATAAGTCTTGGATCATGTGAGCCGTTACGAGAATGAATAAGTACAGTGGTGACAGAGTTTAAGGGAATTGAATATTTTTTAGCGAGATTAGTTATAAAAAGATTATAATCAAGAGGATAGTCTCTTCCAGATAAAATTAAAAAATCACCGCCATCCAAGTCTCTAAGATATTCAACATAGACCTGCTCAGCACTTTCTCCTCCCCCCATTAAGTAAAAACTTTTATGAGGTTTTTTAGAATCAATATTATTGAGTCCCATTCGATCGATAGAGAGATCGAGATTTTTTATACGTTGATGCTGATATTTTTTATCACTTGATATATTTAGCAACGAGAGAAACTGAGCTGAACTAAACATCTTAATATGATCATGCCCGACGTTGGGAACACTTAAAAACTTGTGTGAGTGATGGGGAAAAAATTCATTCAAATAACGAAAAAAAGTAGAGGCCCTGATTATTCGATTGGGTCCTTGAAGGTTCGCTTCACAACTAGTGTCTAAATCTTCAGATAAGACATCTTGTTCTCCCATCAGATAAACTACATTATTATTAAGATAATTTTTTTCAATTTCATCTGGTGATAATTTTGCTAAATAAGCATTGCGATCATAAAGCCCGTAAATATAATTATTATATTCAAGGCAACTGTCATTAGGTTTTTGCCAAATATTTTCAATCAAGCGCTGTGGTCTTGTGTATAAATAGCTAGAGGGATTTGAAACAACAAAAGTAAGTTCACTTTTTATTTCTTGAGCTATCAAGCTGCCATTGGCATATCTTTGAACAAATTGGCCACCGGCCGAGTGACCAGCAATCATTATTTTTTTAGGATGCCATGTTTTATCTATGTTTTTTATCAATTGATCAATGACTTCAAACGAGCTCACTTGAATCGGTTGAATAGAATTATTTCCATACTTCCAGCTGCTTTGCCAACCTTGATCCCATCTTAAATTATTAGTTTCATAAGGGTCATTAACCAGTAAAAAATGAGGTGCCACAACGGCCATATTGGCCAAAAGGGTATCATTGCCTAATTCAGAAATAAAATCGTGCAAATACTCATTGGCATTACGATCAGTCCCATGAATCACAATAACAACTTGCTCAATGCTCCCAGTACCACGCGACATATAAGTAGGAAGTTTGGCCGATTTGTGGCCTAGAGCTTCCTTGCAATTTTCAATATTGAGTTTACATAATTCATGAGTTTTGATTTGGTTTAAAACTGGAAGATCGGATACTTCATTGGCAGTGGCAAAAAAACAGATTGAAAGATTAAGTAATATGAGAAAAAAAAATTTGTTAAAATTATTCATATTTAAAATTAACGTAAAATTTATGAATTGTTTATTAAATTTAAACAAACAAAACGAAAAAATAACTAATTGATAGCTATTTCCTTTTCAAGACGGCTTAAATAATTATCTACTTCATGGGCCTGAATCACGCCGTAATTAGCGGCCCCTAACCAGCCCGACATGATAATGCCCACCGAGCCCGCATGAAATAGCCCGTTGATTTCTTTATGCATATTCATAGAGACATCTAACCCTTCAAACTTAGTTCCAAAGCTTGCACCTTTTTCATGTAAAGTATAACGCTCAACCGTCAATGGTGTGGCCGCATCAACGAAATCAATAATAGATCGAACACCTGGAATTATTTTTTCAAGACCTGCGATGGCGCGCTCAATAATATATTTTTTTTGTATTTGATAATCTTCTTCACTTAAATGAATCCAATCTTCAAATCGAGCATTAGATGAAGAAACAACAGCGTACTTGGGGTCTAAGTGGGGACGCGCATCGGGATAATAAACAGAAAATGTCTGACTTCCTACTTTGGGAGATAATATAAGATCAGTTGAAAAACTAGCATCTTCACTGGTAAAAACCAAATCACCTACAAAGGGAATACTCTCCCCTTTTTTAATTCCCATATAAACTTGGCATGAAGAAGTATTCAACCGAACGGCCTGAGCTTTTTTAACAAAATCAGGTGAAAAGAATTGATCTCCTACCATTTTGAAAATAGTTGATTTTAAATTTGAATTTGAAACGACGGCCAGGGAATTAATGATATGACCTTTAACTTCAACACCTACAGTTTTTTTATCATTAACTAGAATTTTATCAACTCGTGCCTGCATTTGAATATCAACACCATTTTTAATGAGCTCATCTCTCATCATGGTGATCATCATATCAGTACCACCCTGAAAAATATAAACGCCTTTGCTCATGAAATTAGAAAAAACAATTCCATAAGTAATCGCCGGATCTTCGAGATTGGATCCGTTGGCATAAACTATGGGTTCTAATAAAAAGCGAGTTATATCATTTCGACCAGGAAAATATTTTTCAAATAACTCTCCGTTAGTCATTTGAGAATTATCATAAAAGTTCATATTAGTTAGTTCATCAAAAAAAGCCTGAACTGTTAAGTTACTCACGCCAAACTTTTCAATTAAAACTTTTATAAAATCTTCTTTAGTAAAATCGGTCTCAACTTCAAATTGCGGATTAATATATCGAACGGATTTTAATTGATGGATGCGCTCTGCAATTTCCCGACTCCAGTATTTTCGGCATGTCTTAATCATGCCAACAGGAAAACCGTGAAGTGAAACATCAAAGATATGCTCGCCTTCAAGACGCTTAAACCAAGTGGCAAATCCACCCAATTTATTATGAGACTCCAAAAGTAAAACTGAGCGTCCATCGCGCGCCATTTTATTGGCGAGTGTCATGCCGGCCAGACCAGCACCAACAACAATGACATCATATGATTTTGTAATTTTTTCTTTAGATGAATAAAGCATAATTATTTTTTAGGTGAAATTTTATAAACGGCCGATCCCAATTCTTTATTATCTTCTGATACAACCAAGCAATAAAAAACAATTTCGCCTTGATCGTTCATATCAACTTCACCACCAAACCCAGGGTAATTTGGGTTGGATAAAATTTTACCAATCCCAAGATCCGTTTGAATTTCTTCGCCTTCAGTAATGATTTTTTTTATCGTTACTCCATCCGCTAAAAACAAACCACGTTTTCCACTCATATCACGAGCGCGAAATAAAACGAGGCCTTGGTCGTTTATTTTAGGAGCAAATTGTTCAATTTCTGAAATATCATTTTGGCCTTCAATCGCAATATTGGTTACGATATTGTCCTTGTAGACGGCAATAACTTTTTTTCCAGTTTGAAGATCCGCGGTAAATACAATCGCTCCGTGCTTTGATATTGAAACAGAATTTCCAAATTTTGTATAAAGTGAATGCGAGTCACCATCGTGATCGTGAGCAACAGTCGTTACCTTCATTCCTGGAAATTTTGGATCTGATGAAGGAGTTAAAATTAAAATGGCATCTGGATTACTTTCTTCCCACTGACCCTTTTCACCTAAGCGGACTTTAAAAGCAATTTGGCCGGCTTCATTAACAGATGGTCGAAATAAATAAGAGGCCTTTATTCCAGCAGTTTCCACTCCTTCCACTAAGATTCTAGTCAACTTTGTTCCAGTGAACTCATAAAAACTACGATCATTTGCATCGTCAGTACCACGAAAAAAAATATGATTATTATTTAAAACTTTTGGGTAAGTATAATATTGAATTGTTTGCTCATCTGGATTTAAAACTTGCTCTACATTTAAAGTTTTAGAGTCATAGATAAATAATCCATCAGTCACGCCTTCGTCGTAAAGATTAAAGGCAATTTTACCTGAATCATTTATTGATGGATCTGTTAAGAACCTTTCATCTGGAGCGGAGTAAACGATTTTCCCAGCACTCTCTTCAGCTGTCTTAACCCAAAGAACTTGATTATTTTGTCCATCTGCCGACATGATTTTAAAAGCAATATCGCCGTGATTATTAATAACGGGAGAAGTATTATTTAAAAAACTCATTGGGGGAATATTGTATCCATCGTGGATATTGGCCCGTGCCATGATTTCAGGTGGGTTGTAATTGGCAATATTGGCAGAGGCCAAAGACGTATAAGCGAGTCCAACCAAAATTCTTAAAATTATTTTCATACTTCAAATCCTTTTTCTTTTTTTATAATCGACATCGCAACCTTTACACCATCCACAGCGGCAGAAGTTATTCCACCAGCGTGGCCGGCACCTTCACCACAGGGATATAAACCTTGATGACTACTCGATTCTAATGATTCTTTATCGCGCAAAATAGTAACCGGAGAGCTTGTTCTAGTTTCTGGAGCAATCAAAAGTGCTTTATCTGAAACAAAGCCTTTTAAACTTTCATCAAATTTTAGCAGAGCATTCTCTAAATGTTTAGTCACAAATGATGGTAAAATATCTCGAATAGAAGATTTTACAATTCCAGAAGGTGTAGAGGTTTTTATAATCGCTGCATTTGTTGAAATTCTATTCTCCATAAATTCTTTAAGAGTCTGGGCCGGAAGTTCTCGCCCAGTCGCATTTTGTTTTGAAACATCAAAAGCCTTTTGCTCTATGGCATGCTGAAAATCCAGCCCGGCCAAAAGATTGGTGCTTTCAAAATCAACACCGGCCTTGACACTCACAACTAAGGCAGCATTAGACCATCGAGAATTTCTGGCATAATTGCTCATACCATTAACAACAATTCCATTGGCCTCAGTCCCAGAAGAAAGTACATATCCACCTGGACACATACAAAAACTATAGGTCCCTTTTTTAGTTTGAGAATCCTCATAACTTAAGCGGTAACGAGCGGCGCCGAGATCAAGGCCTGCAAATTTTCCATACTGAATTTGATCAATCAATTCGCGCGGATGCTCAATACGCACTCCAACCGCAAAATCTTTTTGTTTCATTTCAACTTTTAACTCGTGAAGGTGGGTGTACATTTCTTTAGCAGAGTGCCCTGTGGCCAAAATAATATAATCTGAAAATAATTTTTCACCATTATTTAATTCGACACCAATAATTTTTTGGCCATCATTAATCAAGCGATTCACTCTGGTATTGTATCGAACATCCGTGCCTTTGGAGCGAAGATACTCAGTCATCTGGTTTATCAAGCCCCGAATCTTATTTGAACCCAAATGAGGATTAGAAATATACGCTGTTTCTTTAGGGGCACCAAAATCCACGAAGCGATTCATGACATATTGAACGAAAGGAGATTTAATTCTCGTGATTAATTTTCCATCTGAAAATAATCCCGCTCCACCTTCGCCATAGCAAACATTATTTTCTGTATCAAAAACGCCGTAGCGCCAAAATTTTGCAATATGAAGCATTCGATTATGAGCACGGTCTCCTCTTTCAATCACAATTGAAGGGACGCCAAAATCTGCTAAACGGAGTGCACAAAACAATCCGGCCGGTCCACCACCAATGATAAGCGGAGCTAATTTAAAGGCCCCCACATTGGTGAAAACTTCCTGAACGGCTTCAAACTGTTCACCTGGTTCTAAAATTTCTACGTTATAAGTATAACGAGGAATCTTTCCACGATTGGCCCCTCTAGCATCTAGGGCCTGATTTAATATGCGAAAATCAGTGATTCCTGGATAATTTTTTTCCAAATGAAGATCAACGTCTTCATTAAAATCTAAGGTAAATTGAACTTTTTTTGTCATAGCTTTTTCTTTAGTAAATCTAGGTTTAAAGTCTAACTAATTTATGCCAAAATTCATAGCACTATACTCTAGCAGCGGATTTAAAAATGACGGCACTAAAAGTTTCCATGATTGTAATAGGTGACGAAATTCTAAGTGGAAGAACAACTGATTTAAATGGCAGTTGGCTTTCTAAATTTTTGTTTATTGCAGGCCTTGAATTCAAAGCACTACGCTTTATTCACGATGATATTGATGAAATAAATCAGGCCCTCACCGCTTCACTTTTAGAAAGTGATATTGTCATAACTTCTGGTGGTATTGGTCCAACTATCGATGATAAAACTAAAAATACTTTGGCGCGTTTTTTTAATAAAAAAATATTAGAACGCTCGGATGTTGCCGATATTGTCACCCAAAATTATAGCCAATTTGGAAGAACATGGGCCCCAGGGCACAATCACTACCACCATTTTCCTGAAGATTTTATGGCCACTAATAATCCTAGAGGTCTCGCTCCGGGAATCGTCTATTACGAGAAAACTAGCAATAAATTAATTATGGCAGGCCCCGGAGTTCCACGGGAATTTAGTGAAATTGTAGAAAAAGAATTTTTTCCGCTTATCAAAAAATATTTTGCTCATCGATTTCAAGAAAATTATCAAACTGTTATTAGAACAAAAGCAATTGCGGAAGAAAAAATATTCTTTGATCTTTGTCCAACCCTTTGGAGTGACCTTGAAGTTTATGGGAAAGTAAGTTCTCTGCCTCATACCATCGGGATTGATATTGTTATCAGCTACCATGGAAGTCTTATTGATCATCAAAAAAAAGAAGCTGATATAAAAAATTTAATAATGAGTACGCCACTTGCTGAACACGTATGGCAATATGGAAATATTCCAATTAATGAATTAGCCTTAGCAATGGCCCAGAAGAAAAAAATGAGTTTTTCATTCGCTGAATCTTGCACAGGGGGCCTTGTATCTTCCAAGATAACTGATCTGTCTGGATCTTCATCGGTCTTTATGGGTGGAGTGGTTAGCTATGCCAATGCTGCGAAAATTGAATTATTAAATGTTTCGTCTAAAACAATTGATGATCATGGGGCCGTGAGTATTGAAGTTGCCACCGAGATGGCCTTGGGAGCACTTCATAAATTTAAAACTGATTATGCTGTTTCGCTTTCTGGAATTGCTGGGCCGCTTGGTGGTTCAGTTGAAAAGCCGATCGGTACAGTTGTTATAGGATACGCTTCAAAAAAAATAAATGGAGCTCGCACTTTTATATTTCCCGGGGATCGCATAAGAAAAAAGGAGCGATTTTCAGATATGGCCTTATTAACATTAATTGAATTGATGGAAAATAAGTTAGATTAAATTAAGGATCGAGCAATTTTTTACTTTTTACTTCTGCAATGGCGCGAGTTTTCAGAATTTCTAAATCGTTATCTTTAATGCTGGCAATTTCTCTTTTGGCCTTGGTGCCCTCTTCATTGGTAATGCGACCGCTTTTAACCATTTTATCAAGCATGCCTTCAATTTGCTTTTTTTCCAAACGAATTGCCCCCATCATTTGTTCCATATTTTTATATTCAATCCCATCAGCTTCGGCGGCCTTTATTGGACTTGAGGATATAGTCATTAGAAAACCTGAGAAAATAAATAAAATAAAATGGCCTTTTAATTTCATCAATATTCCTTAATTATTATTTGAGTTTCATTTAGACTCATTAAGGATTATCGGTTCATATTCAATAAACCTTGAGCATTTTGCTCGGGATTAAGGTTTCAAATGTCATCTCAAGCACTTCCTGCTAATTCCTAAGCTCCCAAAAAATGGCCAAAGCCCTATAAAATAGGCAGAAGCTTCCTATCTGGGCCTAGTCACAATCGTGCTTAAGCAGCTGAAACAGTGAAGGAGTGCAATTATTGGGAAAAACTCACCTATTGAAGGACTAAAATAAAGTTAACCAAGGCCCTGAAATGCCGATAAGTAAAAGAAGTTAAAAATCAGGGAACTGAAAATTTAAAAAAGGAAAGTAATGAGTTCTGGAAAAAAATTGAAACCAATTTTTTTTAAGACATTATCAATATTGATAATGCTGGGCTCTTTTATTTTTCTGCAATCATGTATGCAAGCTCCTGGCAACGTCAGAAAATCTTTACTCAGTAGCTCCAATACTACAAATGGCAAAACCGATACAAAACTTCCAACTTTTAAAGAAGGAAATAATTTTATTCAAAATGGTGGAACTGTTTACACTACCACTGTTAATTTTGATTTAAGTTTTTCTGATACACTTCAACTTCGTGGTAAAGATGTTGATAGTTATATTAGAAGTACAGGCACTCAGGTCATGGCCTGTTTGACTGCTCGCTTTACAAGCGTAAATCAAGTTAATATTTTAGCCGCATCACCTCACTCTGTTTATAATTTCACAACTCAAACACTAGAATATTATTACAGTCTTGCTCCTTCAGACGATGTTACTAATAAAAACTTTTGTCAAAAAAGTGGACTCATTAATAAACTCTATGCGCTCTATCCACTACTGACTCCTACTTTTAAAATGTCTGATTTATGTCCATTAGGAGTTTGTGTAAGTTCTCTTTATACCAGCTCACCTTTGGCCATTTATAGTCAAGGAGGAACAGGTGTTACTCAAATTGGTACTACTCAACTTAGTTATTCTATAACCAATAAACCAAATATTTCGACTCCAATAGGTCAAAGCTGTGTAACTAATTCAGAATGTACATCGTTGGGATATAGTTGCTGTAATCTGGGTCAGTGTATTAAAGATCTTGCCCTTAAACCAGGTGTCGATATTGCTTCGACTAATTATGTACAGGCCTTGCAAGATATTTTAAATAATCCAAATCATATTTATAATTATCCACAATATTATTTTCTATGTTCAAATGATCCAGGTAACATCACGCCAACTCCTATCGACAATACGGCCAAAGCAGCTCTAGTTCGTTTAAAAAATTTAACTGATCTTTATAATTGCACAACGAAAGTTGAAGGAGAATTGGGATTTTGTACTAAAACAATAACCAATGCCCTAATCGGTACTGCTTATAATGCAGGAATTGATGATCGCAATTTTTCTGGAACATACACTAACCAATCAAGCACAGGTTATGCTCCAACTGATAAAGCAGATTTAACAAGCCTTCAAGAAATTACATACGGTGAAGTAACACTTTTTAATTATGATCAAACAGTTAATGAAACAACTTTAAGAGCAGATCCACTTATTGTTTCAAGTTATCTAACTATTTTTGGCCAGCATAATGATGATAATGCCTCTGGAGCTTCTGTTACTGTTACGACAAAACCGGCCAGTGCTCTCTCTACTGATTTAGTTATTAGATACCGAACAGACGCAAGTTGTATCCAACAAAATACCAACGTTGGTAAATGTGAAAAGTATTATGTGCAGGGACAACAAAAAAGTGGTGATACCGTCATTCAAAGTAGACGAGGACGTGTAACGGATCACTATCCAGCTTCAAATATTTTTAAACTTCCCTATTATGCTAACGTAAATAAAACCATGACTGTTGAAGTCGATGGAGTCGTTCAACATAATTGGCAATTAAATCCAGGAAGTCCTGCCACTATTGAATTTATTTCTTCAACTGGCGGTCTTGCCGTTTACGATACCCAAAAAGTTAAAATAACTTTTTTTGTCGATCTAACAATTAATCATATAATGGATTCCAAGTTGGCGGCCTTAACTAAAATTAAAGAAACTTGTCGTTGTGCAGATTTAAATTGCTCTATCTCTCCAGTGAAAAATACACAAGGAAACGTTACTGATTATACTTGTATTTATCCCGATCCAAACCCCGTAATTCCTCCTGATACTCAGCAAGTATTTCTAAGTTCAAAAACTGTTCCTGTCCGCTATTTTGATTCCTCTGGAACCTCGCAAGCGACTGTTACTGGATCAACTCTGGTTCAAGAAGCAACTGCTTTTGCCTATCGAAAAGACAATCTTTTAAACCCAAATAATATGCCGGATATTATAAATCCTATTGATGGTGAGAATACTTATATTGGATTTAATGAAATTTATGGATCACTTTCGTATGCTACGAACTCGGCAAAACCGGCCAAAGAAGTACATATAACGAAAGGAAAAATATACGATATTTACGTCGATGGTGGAACATATTCTAATTGTATTCAATGTGGAAATGATTACTACTCTCAGCTTAATAAACTTTTTCCTTTAACTCAATTTGCTGGGGGTCTTACACCACTTCAAGCTCGTACAGATCGCTCTCAATCAAACGGAGTTAGGGCCGATGATTTAAGTTTTGGTCGTGCATGTTTTGTCCCTGCGACGATGTTGCCTTTTTCTCATTCGATTGCGTCTGATCCAAAGGTTCAGCGCCAAAATAGAATGCGGGCCCAACATTTTTTCTACGCCAACGGCTATCAACACGATTGGTATGGTTTTGATTATGGATCAGTCATCGGATCTTTTGATGGCGTAAAATGGTTTTCAATTGGAAAAAATAGACGCATTAAAGCCGATACTAACAAACTCTTTATTGCTATCAACGGAGCCTTTGGAGATCTGGCCTTAGAAAGTACTTATACAGTGACAGTAAATGATGGAGCACTCAATCCAGTCGGAACAGATATGGTAACAACTGATGCAAATTCAGATGGGGCCGAATGCCAAAAATTTCACCAATGTTCAACAGACAATGACTGCGCGACAACTTTGGGTTGGGACTATGCTTGTGCAAGTATCAATGACATCACCACTTCATGGCCAACTTTTGATGATAATGCAAAAGAAATTCCAGACGCTTCACGAGATGAAACACTTACCAATATTTTAAGCAATGCTGCGGCCGGAAAGCGTTGTGTGTATCGGGGCCGAGGAGCATCTTGTACTCAAAGTTATGCTTCATCAAGTAATACAAATTTACAAACACTACGCAGCTGTGGATCTAATAATTATTGTCAAACTATTGCAACTGGTGGAGTACTCAATTCTAAATTTAATAACCGCATTGCTCGTTACGGAAAAGTAAGAAGTGATCCTACATCTGATAGTTTTGGATTGGCCGCAAAAATTATTGGTCGACCAATGGAATTTAATGCCATTGAACCGATTCGTTCTGAAACTGCTAAAAACTTTAATAGCAATAAAGTTTATGGTCTTTGCATTCCAGGACGTAGCCCTGATGTTGATACATTCGTAGATCAAAATTCAACACTGCCTTCTGGTGAATACCTAGGGGATAAAGTTGTAGGTATTGGTATGACTTTAAAAAATGCAACCGTTCCAGCAGCTAATTATCTTGCGAGTTGCGCTATTATGGATAGCACTAAAAATTATTTTTATGCTAAAAGCGATCCAACAACAAGCAATGCTGCCAACCTGGATCTTATTAGAAGTTCTGCGACTCAGGCGATATCAACAAATGCACTTGTTAAATTCAAAGCAATTTTAGAAAATACTAAACAGATCTCTTTTCCTTTGTTTAAAAATAACTCGGGCTATTTAACAGCTCAAACTTTTACTGAAAATCGATGTATGCGGGCCCCTGGTGCAAGTTGTTTTTCAGACATTGATTGCGCTCCTTCAAAAGTCATTGCAGATAAAATAAAAATGCTTAGTGCTGATGATTCTGTTGTGACAGCTATTTTAAATAAATACGAAGTTAAATTTTGGCAGGAAGAATTAGTTTGTTCGCAAGCTGTTGGCAAAGATAAAACTGAATATAGCGCTTTTAATAACCGCTGCTGCCGGGATGTTGGTAAAACAATTTCACTTCCAAGCTCAGATGCCACGACTCCATTACTAATGAACTCCGCTCCCGGTATTGATATTGGTATGGATAATAAATACCGCTATTCTCGAGTGGCAACCGTTTATAAAGACCAAAAAAGTGATGCTACAAATTACCCATCATTGCAAACGGCGATAGCTGACCAATGTTCTGGTATCGGCTGTGTCAATACATCGGTACTGACTAATCAGTTTAAAACATTTGCAGCTTATGCAGAAAGAACAAGCTGCACTGGTGACTGGGTAAGAAATTTTGACAATGGTAACCACGTTTGGAGCAGAAGTCGTTTGGTTCAAAAATTTGATCCTTTAATGTTTAGATGTATGAATTGGGTGCCGTCATCGGATAATTATTCATGTTCTGGTTACACTCAAGATGAACCGGGTTGTTCATTAGTTCAAACATTACCCACATCTGCAAAGGCCCGGGCCGTGATGAATTTTTTAGCAAAATTAGAATTAATGGGTATCCTCCAAATTGCTGTTGAATCTGAAGATTATTTTAATACTACAACAATTGGTGATATGTCTTGCCTTTCAGATCCGTTGGATCAAAGTAACCAACTCTACCCTGGTGGAACTACCGGAACTGCGGCTTATAAACCACCGACACAAATTTATGCTTCTACAAGTCCAGCACGTGAATATTTTGATGCGACAGTTTCAAAACAACTCTATTCAGCAGGTGATCTTACAAATTTTGGTTCAGGATTTAAAAAAATATTTAAAGCAGATGAAGTTGTCACCTGTAATCCCGCCGGAACGGTTATGCCAGTTGGTGCCAGCGCCACTTTGTGTTGTACTGGATTTATTAATTCTTCTACAAATAAATGTCAGCTAGATGATTATGTCGATATTAGTTTATATACCAACCGTTATGTTTCTTCAGAAGCTAAAAAATTAAATAGTAGTTTGTTTGATAGTAATGGTTATGTAAAAGATCCTTCTTATGTTTCTCAACTAGCTTGCGAAAAAAGTATGTGTGCATCTGGAAAAATTGCTTTTGGAGTCTTGGTTTCACAACTAAAAACTCCTGGTCAAGAGTCCTTATCACCACGGCCATATCGCTTTATTCAAGGCTCTTCTACAGCCGATGATATTCAAGGTCTGTTGACTCAATACAATTTAGGCCTAAAGCTCAATAACCACGCTTATTGTTTACCTGTTAATGTTAGTGCAAATGCAGCGGCAGATTTAACAATTGTGACTTGTGGAAACTAATTTGTAATCTTTACTTTTTCCAACTCCCCTTTCATAATATTTTTAATACAAAATTATGAAGGATTTTTATGGAAGCATTTTAT
The DNA here is from genome assembly GCA_030654205.1 of Bacteriovorax sp. Lineage (GTDB taxonomy): Bacteria > Bdellovibrionota > Bacteriovoracia > Bacteriovoracales > Bacteriovoracaceae > Bacteriovorax. The sequence goes on along the minus strand of JAURXW010000227.1, from coordinate 5,518 downwards.
ACATCTATTATTCTTGGTATCGTTGAAGGTCTAACTGAATTTCTTCCCGTCTCTTCGACAGGTCATCTTATTATGGCAACCGACTTGCTTCATCTGGATCAGGAGCGCTATGCTTCGTTTAATATTATTATTCAATTAGGTGCGATCTTAGCTGTTGTTTTTTTATATCATAATCGCTTCCGTAGCTTAACTGATTTAAAAAAACTAAAATCACTTAAAAACAATCTCAACCAAAAAGGATTAAATGCTCTTCATATTGCCATAGCAATCGTTCCGACTCTTGCTATTGGATTTTTAAGCCGCAAATTTATTAAGGCCCATCTTTTTAATCCCTACGTGGTCGTCACTTCTTTAGTGGTAGTGGGTGTCGCGATGTTAATTGTTGAAAAAATTAAGCCAAAGCCTAGCATTATAACAGTTGATGAAATTACTTATAAAGACGCATTTATAATTGGTATTTCTCAATGCCTAGCTCTTGTTCCAGGAGTTTCTCGTTCAGGGGCCACCATGTTGACGGCTATGATGAGAAAAGTTGATGTTATTACGGCCGCAGACTTTTCATTTTTAATTTCTGTTCCAGTTATCACAATCGCTACAGTCTACGAATTTTTAAAATCGTATTCGAGCTTTAATGCCAACGATACTCTTCAACTCTTAGTAGGATTTGTTGTTTCATTTATCATCGCTATCGTGGCCATCAAGGGCTTCCTGGCCGTTTTAAAGAAGCTCTCGCTGGCTCCATTTGCCATTTACAGAATAGCTGTGGGATTGCTCTATTATTATTTTAGACTTTAAAGTCCAAGTCAAAGCGAGTTTCTTTTCATTTATTAAATCCATATAAATTTAAGCTTATTTAAACACACCATTTTTTTAGACTATGGTCAAAAATCATTGCATTGTTTTTTGACCATGGGTGAAAATTAAGGTTTTTTATACTACTAAAATAATTTACGGATGAAACTGCCTTGAAAACAAGTCACTCTTCTAAAAAAATCCTGTCTCCAATCTTACTGAGACAAGGTCATTTATCTATCTGAAATATGGGCACCTAAGCATAAAGACAATTTAGGCATACGCCCTAAGCACATAAAAGCGCATTATTAAAACGATCAGGCATTAAAATAAGGATAACTATCACAGTTTTTTTGGGATTTACCGAAAAGACTGAGGAATTATCTTTAACCGATTGGATTGCCGTTATGAATAAGATTTCTCAAATTTTGGAATTAATTTTTAGAACTACAAAAGTTTTGATGATTAATACTATCATCTACTCACTGATTCAAATTCCATTTGTATCAGAAGGTTTCGCAGCAGGTGGCGGGGACGCTTCTAATGTCATTCTAGGTTTGGCCAACACAACCATAGGTCTCTATGGAAGTTTTCTAGGTCAAAAACAACAAATACTTCAACAACAAATTAATTCTGTTAATAATCAAAAGCTCATTGCTCAATTTAGTCCCACTTGTCGAAAAGCGGATGGTACGGCCTGCTTTAGTTCTCCTGCCAAATTTTTTCCTGAATGCCCTCTTCCACCTTCGATGGCCACGATGCCAACGAATGTTTGTAATAATGCAACTCCTGATGTGAATAAAATTGGTTCGATGATTACTTATGAATCAATCGCTGAAGGATGGATGAATTACTACGATCAGATGAGTAACGAAGCTTCCAACGAAACCTATGCTACTGGACTTCGTTGTCTTAATGATAAAGAAAAAGCGATGGACTCTCAATTAACTGAGATGGTTAATAATTTAACAAGAATGCAAACAGTTCTCAAGACTGACAGTGAAAGATTTCAGGCCGATAATAAAAAAATCCTGGAAGAAATGGCCACGGCCAATGATGAATTAAACGGAACAACTAAAAATAATATAGACCTTAAGACCATGGATTTTTCAAAATACTTTTCACAAAGTTGCCGCGATGTCATCGGAGAAGAAAAACTCAATGGTGGAAAAGAGCGTGGGCTTAATGGAATTTTTCAAAGTTTAAGTCCCGTGAATTCAGCAGCGGCAAAATTTAATTTAAATAAAAATGTCATTGAAGCAGATGTAACACGCGAAAAAGATAAAATCATAGCGACAATTGCAGATAAAGGCGTGCAAGACTTCTTGGCCACTGGATACCAATCCCAAATTAATGGAAGTATTAAATCTATTCCTACCTTAATTGCTAAAGAAGCTCAAGAAATGGACACGGCCAAAAAGCGCATTCTAAAAGAATTAGCGGCCGTAGGTTATGAACCAGATGCCATGGATAAAAACTTCTCAACCGATATAAATGAATTTATTGCAGTCGCAAATACTACTTTTGAAAAAAAATATATCAATGACTGTGTGACTGGTGCTGATAAAGGGGCCGCGGTTCCAATAGATGAAATTCTAAGAAATGTAAGAGTTAACACAAGAGATATTACGGCCTCTGATACAGCAGCTGCTAATATGTATAGACAAAAAGTTCAGGAAACTCTGGCGCTTGATATAAGCATGACAGATAAACTTGATATTATTAAAAATCTTCCAAGTCCTCCACTCGTTGTAACTTATAATACTGTTGGTGGCTCACGGGTAACAGATAGTCCGTACAATATTTTCATGAAAATAGTAGATAACTGTAAAGCGCGTATTGGCCAAACAGATAAAGGCTCAACTGGAGTAACTTACGCTAAAAAGATTGAACGCGGTAAAGCAGCTCTGGTTGAATTAAAAAATTTAAATGATAATTTCGCTTCTAAAATTACCCAGTCTATATCTGATCAAGTTTTAAATTGTAATGGTTCTGCTCCAAAGTCAGGTCATGAATACTGTAACGAAGACACTCTTAATCCAGCAACCAATGATACTTTTTGTATTGCCAATGCCAGCACATGTGCCAATAGCATTACAGCTTGCTACGGCGAGGCCAATAATCAAGTTCAATTAAGAAAAACAAAAATTAAAAATATGGCCAATATTTTTAATCAAAGAGTTGCCGGACAAATTGCTGCTTCAAATAGTTTATACAAAGGTCAGGAAGCCAATATCATGAGTTTGGTGAAAAATATTCAGTCTAAGTTTCCTGGAACTAATTTTTTAATTCCAAAAGATATGTCCGTTTCAATGCCTGAACTCTCAAAAGATGCTTTCGGTGTAGACCTCGCAGGAAATGGCGACCAAAAATCATTTCTGGAAGGCCCTGGATCCATGACTGAAAAAATTGAAAAACTAAAACAACTTTTCACTAAACAACAAGACTCTGTAAAAAAAGTTATCGAAGATTATATTGGTCTTCAAAGAACTGCCATGGACAAGCAAAGAGGTCGTTGGGAAAAATTATACGATCAATGTAAAGAAAATGTGAAGTCATCCTCGCAAGGACTGGCCAAGATGAATGAAGCCGGTCAGAAAAACCAAAATGAAGCCGATGGGCTTGTAAAAAAATATTGTAATAAATATTCTGATTTAAGACAAAACCCTACTCCTAGTTGTGAAGATGCCAAGGGGCTAGTGGATGATATGCAAAAGATCATCCTGAAAAATCAGGAAGGTCGTATTGTTCCTCAGGCGAGTCGATTTGCTTCTAAGTATGATAATTTGTGTAAGGCGCTTAAGAATGAAGGAAGTGATACTGATATAGATGAAAAATGTTCACATGGTAAAACAAAAGCAGATGACGAAAAGTGTGCAGCACTTCAACAGCGGCTACAAGACAAAAAAACTATACAGGCACTTAAAGGAAAAGAAGCAAGCTCTCCTAAGCTCTCTGACTTGTGTAGCAGAAAAGATACAAGCGATGAAAAATTCCTGCAAGCAGCTCTTAGTTATTTACCGAAGGAAGATAGAAATAAAATTGAAGAATCAAAAGATGAATTTTTAAATGCTTTAAAAGACCCTACAAAAGATTTCCCTTCTGTTTATACGAAAAGTTTTAAAGACGCAGGTTTTTTTAGGAAGTTAAAAGATTTGATGTCAAAACCAAGCGAAAAAACTATTTGTGAAAATATTTATGGCAGTTTAGTCGAAAATTCTAATGCTAAGGATATCAAAGATAAAGCATCATACACAAAGACATTGAGCAAGATTAATGGACAAATATCAAGTGAAAAAACAAATTACGACAACCTAGATAAAGACTACACTGCCGCATCTCCAGAGAATAAGCCAGCTTTAAAAATTCGACTTGATAATAAAAATGCTGAGATTGATAAGTTGAATGCCGCGAAGACAGCTGCATCAGACAAAATTGACGTACTAGATACTAAAATAAAAGAAAATGCAGACACTTCAACCAGCGAAATCGATCTAAAAGTAAACGGTCGCAATATCCTCGCCGATCTCGAAGCAATTACCGATACTCCAGATATCAATTCCGAAAACGGTATAAAAGTCCAACTCAAAGAACTCACAAATCTCGGAGAACAAATGGATGAATCCTGTGACGCTCAAAATATAAACTCACTGGCCAAAACAAGTAATTCATTCATGGATCAAATGCAGGCCCATGATGCACAAGTATTAGGTACAATGGGTATAAAGCAGTAAAAATATGAAAAAAATATTTGAAACTTTCTCATTCACTTCTCTCTTACTCACACTAACTTCTTTAGTGCTTTTTGCATGTGTGCCTAGCGTAGGCACTAGTTTGCGCTCTCGAGATACTAGTTCGATTACAGGTAGCGTGAATGTTGGATTATACCAAGGTCGAGTTTTAGCGGACAATCCAATTCTTGTTTCAAAAAATTCTGAACTCTCCGACTCATATGATCTCAATAGACTTTTGACAACGGTGCAATTGACCAGCAATTCTTTTTTGAAAGGAAATCCAAATTGTTATGGTCTTGATTATTGCTTTGAAGTTCGACAAACAAAATTATCTGTCTCACCTCTTCAAACGGCCACTGGGAAATGGAGCTATAACGCTAACAGTGCAGAGTTTTTAGAAGTAAACAGCTTCTATCATTTAAATAATGTGACCAATTTATTTTTTTCAAACTTAACCAAAAGTTACGAACGAGCTTATCTTGGAACTAGTCCCTATTACGAAACTTCCCTTCCAAAATCCGTTCAATCACCAAGTGATGCTAATACATTTATTGGCCTAATGACTCAGCCTTTTACTTTCTATGCCAATTGCAATGAAGCTGATGCCGCTTATTTTGAACACGCAACTCAAACAGTGTGTTTAGGATATTTAAGTTCTTATCCAAAAGTAAAATGGGCCCAAGACAGCACCGTTATCTTTCACGAGACTGGTCACTTTTTTCAAAAGTTACAACTTAACTTAAGAAATACTCTTATTGGTGCCGGCGCTGATATGGGAGCACTTTTTTATGATGAAGCTGGCTCAATTGGTGAAGGTCTCTCGGACTATTACAGCTACTTCGTCAATGGACGAACACACTTTGCTGAATGGGCCGCAGGACGATTCCTTAAGGCCTCTAGACCCATGTCAGAAAGAGATCCTGCCCATGTGGCCGGAGTTTCAAGCGACCCTGATCAACGTTTGAGTTATCCACAATTTTTAAATTATAGTC
>JAURXW010000224.1 GCA_030654205.1 Bacteriovorax sp. | reverse complement strand
AACTATCCTATCTATTTACCAATCGATCCATCTACCATTTATTCCAAGGCAATGGTTGAAGATCGAAATCCCTGTACAGACGATCATTACCAAACAATTGGAGATTTTTGGTACTTCTGGAGTCCCGAAAGAGAAGGTTGTCAGTTAAAAGAAGGCCAGGACTATATCGTAATAAACGCTTCAATTAAACGACTGCCAAACACCAAATTATCTTATCCTGAATATCAAAACCTAACAGACGAAAAAGGAAATATTACAATTCACGTTTTATTTGGAATGGATGATCCAACACTGGATAGAAATCCGTTGACGAGCTCGGATATAAACGCAAACAATTATCGAATCTTTAGAAATTATCTTTTAAAAAATAGTTATGTTCCAACGACGTGGACTGAACAACAAGTTCAATCAATAGCAAAAACGCTAAATGGTCAGGTTCCGTTTGTTGAGACCTTGCAAAAAGGTAAATTAATTTATCGCTTTTTCTATGGACCAACAGGAATAAATGAAGAGTCTCTTGGATTTCATTGGTTTTATAAAGATGCCCTCGAAAAAGCATCTATCATGATGTACGAAGGTCATTCAGGTCTTGGCGGGCACTTAGACTTAGATTCAATTGAACAAAACTTAGGTGAAAAAATTAAATTTTCAAAACGATATCAAATTTATTTTTTTGATAGTTGCACTTCATATCGCTACTATAATAACGCTTATTTTGAGCGCAAAAGAACTTCAAGTGATCCAACTGGTTCTAAAAAATTAGATATTTTCACCAATGGATTGGCGACCGCATTTGCAGCTATGCCTGTAGCAAGCCAATCGATTGCAGTTGCACTTGAAAAAGCGTTGAATTATGCCAAAGACGGCAATGGGTTCGTAAGCTATCAAACATTGACCAAACAAATTGATTCACAAAATTTATTTGGAATCAATGGAGATGAGGACAATCTAGCTCCTACAAAAATTAAATAAAAGGAGCCTTTTATTTGAGTTCAGCAATGCTAGATAAGATTAAATTACCAATAGAGGAAATCAAGGAAAAAATTCTTTCTTCCTTTGATAGTTACTCAAATATTATTTTAAAGGCTTCTCCCGGTTCTGGCAAAACAACGCGTGTACCTCAGTATTTATTAGAAAAAACTTCTCAAAAAATTTATATTTTAGAACCTAGACGAATTGCCGCAAAATTGGCGGCCTTTCAAGTTGCCAAGGAACTTGGAACAACAATAGGAAATCTTGTAGGTTACGTTTTTCGTTATGAAAAACAAATGTGTGATCAAACTAAAATTCTTTTTTTAACTGAGGGAACTTTTTTAAAAATACTATCTAAAAATAAAAATCTCGAGAGTGTTGGAACTATCATTTTAGACGAATTCCATGAGAGACATTTAAGCACCGATGCTGCCTTAAGTTTTTTAGTAAGACTTCAAAAAACAACAAGACCTGATTTAAAAATTATAATTATGTCGGCCACGATTGAAACTGAGAATTTAAAAACTTATTTAGAAACTGCGGCTAAAACAACAACTATCGATTTAATTGCACAACGCTTCCCCTTAAAATTAGATTATCTACCAAACATTACAAGTATTATTCAAGCACCACTTCACAAAAAAATTTATTCGGTAATATCTGATGTCGTATCCTCTAAAGAGACTGGGGATTTTTTAGTTTTCCTTCCTGGTATGCGCGAAATACGAGAAACTCAATTAATTTTAGAAAATCTTTGCAAAGCACATAATATTCATTGTTTTATTTTACATGGAGATCTTGATTCAAGCGAGCAAGAGCAAGTATTGGCAGTTTCCAAAAATCGTAAAATTATACTCTCTACTAATATTGCTGAAAGTTCTGTCACCATCGCGGGAATAAGAATAGTTATAGACTCTGGGTTGCAGCGAGAAAGTTCTTATAATTTTTATTCAGGTCTCCCTGAATTAAAAATAACAAAAATATCTAAAGCCTCTGCAACCCAGCGAGCAGGACGGGCCAACCGAGAAGGGGCCGGATTATGCATTCGGCTTTACGCTGAACTAGACTTTGAACAACGCCCTTATTTGCAAAAGCCTGAGATTCAAAAAAGTGATCTTAGTGAATTATATCTTGTCGCCTTAGATCTTTTTTCTACTCCCTTAGAAAAACTCGACTGGTTTGAAAATCCTCCAACGAATGCCTTAACAAATAGTAAAAATTTACTCTTGGCCATTAATGCCATAAATACCGAAGGAACAATTACTGAAATTGGGAAAAACATATTAACCTATCCCCTTCATCCAAGACTTGGACGAGTATTAGCTGAAGCTCAAAAATATAGTCTCAAAACTTTCGAGGAAACATTATCTTTTCTTGCTGAATTTTTAGAAGAAAAAAACAAAGATCGCTTTAATAAAATGTTTAGTAAAAAGGACATTGAATTTAATAATTTAAAATTGAAATCTCTTGAAGAAATTATCCTCAGTGGCTTTCCTGATAGGGTTGCTAGAACAAGAGGAGAGAGATTTTTTGATATCATTACTCAAAATGGTGAAACATTAAAAATTTCCTCTCAAATTAGTCACGAATTTGATCCAAAACATTCTTTATGGATTGTTCTTGATTTAAATAATAAAGGTGAAGTTTTAAAATGTATTCCCATAATCGAAGAATGGCTTTATAACTTGGAGCCTTTTCCGCTCAATGACGAAGGTCAGTATTATTGGGATGATAAAAAAGAACAAGTCTTAAAGATTGAACGAACCGTGCTTGGTAAAATTGTCCTTTCGGAATCTAGAGTGCAAGTAAATCATAGCAATGACGAAACTAAAAAAATCATCTTAGAAATTGCTACTGTTTTTATTAAGTCACTCTATCAGACTCAGGAATATGAACGACTTTTAACTGTGAATAAATTATTGAATCAAATTGATTTAAGTTTTTTTGAAAATCAGATCTTGAATGATTTTTTTAAAGATCAACTTTCTTTTAAGCATGAAGACCGAGAAATACTAACTCAGTATTTTTTCACCTCTCTCAAAAACATTATAGATGTTGATAATATTTTTGAATTAGAGAGCGATTTTCCAATGTCTATTCAATTAACCGACAGAAGAAAAATTCCAATCATATATGATCGTACTCAAGATCCTTTTATAGAGTCTTTTATACAAGATTTTTATGGATTATCGAAATCACCAGTATTGGCCAAGGGAAAAATTTCTCTAACTTTAAAACTTTTAGGTCCACACAAGCTTGCCTTACAAGTAACTAAGGATCTTGCAAGTTTTTGGAAAAATACTTATCCACAAATGATTAAAGAATTAAGTAGAGAGTATCCCCGCCATCACTGGCCTCTTGTTCCTGAACGCGCTTTGCCTATTTTACTTAAACGGCAACTCCCTTCGTAAGTTCAATTACAGTTATTTCAGGAGGAACGCCAAAACGACTTGGAGGTCCCCAATATCCAGTTCCCTGATTTACATAAATCCACGTTTTTTTATAGAGGTTGAGACCTTTCACATAAGGTTGAAATAAATAGATCAGAATATTATATGGAAAATATTGACCAGAATGAGTATGACCCGAAAGCTGCAAATCAAAACCTGCCTTTGAAGCTTCGTAAACACTACGTGGTTGATGAGCAAGTAAAATTTTAACTGCATCCTGAGGAGAACCTATCAACGAGTCTTGTGGGCTCGTCGTAAATCCCAACCCCATACGTGTTACGGAATAATCATGGACTCCGGCCATCACTATTTTTGAATTATTTTTTTCAATCACTTTATGTTCATTTAATAAAGTTGAAAAACCAATTTCTTTCCAATAATTAATCCAGGCTTCCACACCCCAATAGTATTCGTGATTTCCTGGAATCATAAATTTGCCTAAGGGTGCTTTTATATTTTCAAAAGCTACGAGTTCATCTCTGAGTTGCAAATGACTCCCATCTGTTAAATCTCCCGTCAAAACGACAATATCAGGTGATATTTCATTACTCATGTTGACCAAAAGTTCAACATAATCAGCTTTGATTGTTTGCCCAACATGTATGTCACTCATTTGAACAATTTTTAGGCCTTCAAATTCAAGTGGCAACTCAGGTATTTTAATTTTAATTTTTTTAATTGTTGGCTTTTTCGTTGCTTGATAGAAGCCAACTATTGCAATAAATGCTGTTGTGCCCAGAATGAGTAAGGCAAAAATAAATTTTATATGTAATTTATCTTGAATATTTTTGCTACTTAATAAATCATACAAGACAAAACCACTCAGATTTAATGCAATAAAAATTATTAAAACTGAATAAATTCCGAAAAGAATATAACCAATCCACTGAAGAGCATTATAAAAAAATCCAGGAGATTTTACGGGGTGGAGCCGATAGACAAATGGTGTCGCAATCATGATTGAAGTAGCAATAAGATGAATACTCCAAAAGAAAGCACTCGAAATGCCGGTCAGATTAAAGGCATTTATGAAATAACTACCAACTAAATAATTAAGAAATGTCAGGATACACATAAAAAATAAGATTAAAATTTTCATGGGCAAGAATACACCGCAAAACTTGCTTCATCAAGCCATGTCTATTTGGATTGAGTAAATTTATCCAAAAACGGCTCGGCAATTCACCTCAAATTTGATAAAAAACCAGAGTCATTTAATTTATAATTAATCATTAAAATAGGCACAATTATGCAAGAGAGCAATTTGATAAAAGAAAAAGTACTACTCTTTTGGAGTGGTGGTAAGGATAGTGCTTTAGCACTTCATTATTTAAAAAAAGATCCTCGTTTCGAAATTATCGGTCTAGTTACAATTTTTGATCGTGAAAAAAATACTGTTCCATTTCATGGTATTCCAGATAGTTTAATCATTGACCAAGCAAAAATGCTCAAGCTTCCATTGCAAAGAATTTTTCTTCCAAGTGGATGCTCAAATGAAGACTATAAAAATCAAGTTGGAAAAATACTTGCAATCTTTTCTAAAAAAGGAATTCGCACTGTGGCCTTTGGAGATATTCATCAAGAAGAAATAAAAAACTTTAGAGAAGAAATGATGGCGGCATTAGATATGAAAGCTATTTTTCCACTCTGGGGAAAAAAATCTATTGATGTGAATCGTGAATTTTTAAATACAGGACATAAGGCTTTAGTGACGGCCATAATGACTGAAAAACTTGATAACACTTTTTTAGCTTGTGAATTTGACCATGCTTATCTCGACAGACTCCCGGAAGATATTGATCAGGATAAAGAGAATGGGGAATTTCATACATTCGTAACTTATGGTCCTAATTTTAAAATGAGAGTCGCATTTTCAAAGGCCATAGCTAACAATGAAGGTCCATATCTAGTAAGTTCAATCAAAGAACCTTAACATTACTGAGATCAAATGCTACCTGCGCTTAAGCATAGAAATTATAGAATTTATTTGAGTGGTCAATTCGTTTCACTTATTGGCACTTGGATGCAGCAACTCGCGATGAGTTGGATGATTTATCGTTTAACTAAATCGGCCTTATGGTTGGGGATTGCAGGTTTTGCAGCCCAAATTCCAATGTTCATTTTTGGTTTGTTCGCAGGAGTTATAGTAGATCATGTTAACCGACACAAGCTGCTTATTTGGACTCAAATGCTTGCGGCTGTTCAAGCTTTTATATTAGCGGCCCTTACTCTATCCGGAAAAATAAATTTAACAGAACTCATTATCTTGGATTTTACTCTTGGTACTATTAATGCTTTTGATATGACAACAAGGCAGGCCTTTGTTGTTCAAATGGTAAAAAATAAAAAAGATCTTCCTAATGCAATTGCGCTT
>JAURXW010000210.1 GCA_030654205.1 Bacteriovorax sp. | reverse complement strand
ACAAATAAATTATGTAACACCCGCATCTAGGCATTTTGGAACTGATAAAGAAATTTTGGAGAAGCGAAAAGTGGTTTATCAAATTGCTAAAGAGGCAAACCCAAACAGATGGAAAAAGAAGGAAAGATCATGGAACTACATGGAAGAAGTGGGTTTAAACTACTGGAAAAATGAAGAAAAAAGTGTAATAGTATCTAACGTAGCCTAGTTCTGAGGTGTCATCTTTCAAAAAATTTTCCGTCAGATAGGTATGTATTTTTTATATGTCTAAAAATTGAACTTAGTATGTAATGTTGGAATCAAAACAAAAAATTAAGCTTAAAAATGTTAAAATTAAAGAAAAACCAGGGTCCAGCGTTTATGAAAAAATTGATGTTAATACCTTTTTTACTTTTGTTATCTTTAACATCTTTTGGAGCTGCCAAAAAAGGTGGAGCAACAAGTGGTGGTGGAGATTTATTAGGAATAGATGCAACCAGAGTTGCAAATCAAGTTATTGAGTCAATAAACAAGATTGGAACCAATATATATTCTACGGAGCAGCTAGAAGAAATCAACATTATCAAGCTTGAGTTGAAAATTGTTATTGTTGATACTGAACTTCCTACTCAGACAAATGATAAAATTCAAAATGGAGCTGCTTATAGTATTCGAGAAAACCATGTATCGACTATTTTTTTAAAAAGAGACCTATGGAATTCAATCCCAACTCTTTTGGAACGAGAGGTTCTAATTCATCATGAACTAATGATTTTAAATGAATTGGAAGTGACAGGCGTGTATACTTATTCATTAAAATTTGAATTTTATCGCAAGAATTTTTGGAAATTAGCTTTAGATAAAAGTACGATTTGCACTATTAATGTTTTTGAAAAAGAGCAAAACTCAAAAATGCCAGGCAAGTTATTAGGAAGCTCCTCTTCACAAATATCTACTGGTACAACAACAGCCCATGGAATTTTAAAAACTTTTTCTAATGGGAAAGCTTTGGTTTGGAGGGGAGCAATTGGATCTCCAGGCTCTTTCATAATGGAAATAAGTGAGGCACCTTATGAAGAATTTTATAATAAGGATAAGAGAAAGAAAGATTTTATAATTAATTTCAACTCATTAACCGTAAAAGAAGAAATGCGTGTTTATTTCGACCCTTATCAGATTGAGAAGCCAGCACTTAATCCAATGGTCATTGGGGAAAACTTTATAACTATAGTTAATTGTAGTCTGTTTTAATTAATAGATCTTAAAAAAGTCTAAATTAAGAGAGTAAACCACTTTGTCATCAGCATCTCGGATAATCGGTTCATTCTCTTGAATCATCAGGAGAATTTTTTTTCTTATGGCACTTGCTGCACTTTCAGAAATACTAGTGATCATAGAAAAATGCACATCATCTTCTTCCTTATTATCTAAAGCGAGAATTGCGCGATTTCTCCAGTTCTTATGATGAGCATTTAGCCACGGAGTATTTTGACCAATATGGATGCGTACATCATGTATTTTATATTTTCCTTTCTCCTTGGAAAGTATTCCGGCCTTTTCCAAGAAGGCCAAACAATCATGCACCTTCTCTATCGATAAGCCTAAAAGATTAGATAAATCTTTTGAGTTAATTGAATGATTACAACGAAGGATCATATGAATTGCAGTGTAATACCAATCACTATAATACAGCGCTTGATCAGCCTTATCTAAAGAAGCATGATTTTTTATTCTGCTCTTAATGTCCTGGCGGTGCTTTAAGATACTATCTATTTTTTTTTCATAAAATAGCACTAAATCTTTTGAGCCTGCACGGGCCTTAGAAAGAAGTAAAATAAAGTAATCAGTTTCAGAATCATTTAAATTGAAAAAATTACATACTTTTTGACCATGTTCTAAGCTGAGTTGATGTTTTTCTGTTGTAAGAACGAGGGAAACATATGAGAGTTGGCAGCCTAAAAATTCAGCCAACTTTGAACGTAAACCTCTCTCTTTACCAGAGGTTGGCATTTGTTTTAATAGAAATTGCTTGTAGCCCTTAACGTCGAATATATCCATATATTTAGTAAAAATATAACATATTATTAATATATTTAAAATAAATAAAACAAGCAAAAGGCTCAGTGTGTTACATTGCATTTAACAGAACACAAACTTAAGGAGAACGTTATGAAAAGTTTAAAAATGTTTAGCATTGTTTTTGGGTTGGCCTTTTTTGCACATTCAGCTTTCGCACTTGATGTAATAACTTTTGATGCAGAATCGTGTGCCTCGTATGCAGCTGCTGCACCAATGGAGAGAGATGGTTACAGCGTAACTGATCCTACTTTTTATAGCCTTTATGCTCCTACTGAATCCTTGAGAACTTACTATTTTTCTCTGTATATCGGAATGGATAAAAAAACTGCAGCCGTAACTACAGATGAAAATTGTAAGATACTGGACATTAAATATCTTGATCAGAAATAACTAAGCAGGCGAACGACCGGCAACTTTCAAAGTAAAGACTTTATACAAAATCTGATGCCAGGCGTAAAAACCTGGCCTTTGTTCATTAAGGCTAGCCTTGCTGTTTTTTTTAATCGTTTATCTCCCATTAATAAAAAAACTATATTGACTGAATATCTTGCGAGATTAATTATCTTGGGATGAAAAAATTATTTATACTGTTCCTAGCAATATTTACAAAACTATGTTTTTCTGAAGTAAATTCTCAAAATGATTTTATACGAATCTATGGCATCTCTATGGGAAAACGTTATATATTACTTGAAGTGCCAGTTAAAAATGGTCTAGCAGATGGTCAAGCTCTAAGCTATCATCCTGAAGGAAAGTTGTTCGTTACACAACAGTTTAAAAAAGGTTACAAAGATGGCCCTGGCAAACAATTTGACTTTAAAGGTCTCCCTTGGGCAGAGTTTAATTACACAAATGGAAAATTAAATGGTGAACTAAAGCTTTATACGAATGATAGTGAGGGACTGCCAAAAGGTATCACTATTTTTAAAGATGGTGAAATCTTGTCAAAGACAATGACTGTTAAAAAAGTTAATGAGAAAAATCTTGGAACACTTGTTAAATTTTCGAAAAATTTTCGACCAATTTATTGTGGTTGGATTAAATTTACTGAAGATCATGCATATGCTGACGCTGTGACATTGGACAATCATAATGGAAAGCTAGAGTTGCTTCGAGCTACAGGAGAAGGAGAAATACACAAAACTGCTTTTTCTGAGGCAATACCAGTCGGACAAACAGAAGCGTCTTTGGCAATTGTAGGTGCTCCTTACGGGCCAGAGTCTGTGCCAACTCATGATGGAAGCATTCAGGTAAGAGTTTATGAAGTTCAACGTAATAAAACATTTCGCTTAACCGCATCCGGAAGTGCCATTAAAAAACCCGTACTATTTAAAGCAATTTCTGCCAACATAGACAGTGAAAGCTTTGAATCGATTTATACTTTAGACTACAGAAAAGATATTCCCTTCACAAATGGTTTGAAAGACATAGACTTGGAATGCAATCTTAAAAAAATCAAAGATCAAAGTCCAAAGAACTGATTATCAAAATATTTCTTGATTACACTTGCTAAGACTCAAATAACAAACGGGCCTAGGCCCGTTTGTTTTTAATTTAGTTATCGAATCATGTTGATATTTTTCTTAGAGGATTGAGGAATTATTTTCAATTAAGTTTTCCTAGTTCTTGTTGAGCTAAAACTCTTTGAATTGTTGCTAAACACATTTGTAATTCAATATAAGCTATTCTTGAGCCAACGTTTTTAAGTGATATTTTCAATTCAACTTCGGTTGGATCTGCGTCTTGTTTTACTTGTATTTTTTTGTTGTTATCTGCCTCATAAGCTATTAAAAATCTCGCAGTATAATCTGAACATGTGTCTAATTCTTCTTTCTGTGCCAGTTGTTTAATTGAGATTTTTTCGCTGGAAAATCCAATAGATGAAGTAAGAGTTAGAATTAAAATAATCACTTTTTTCATAGTTTTTTCCTTTTTTAGATAGTGCTCTGTCTGTTTGGGATCACATATCCGTGTTGTTGTTTTTGAAAGTATAAAATAAATTTATTCGAAAAAAATATTTTTGAAAAACTTACAATTTCATCTGTAGAAAAAATAGACATTCATTTTCTTGTGATCATGAGTAATAGTTCGTAAGCCCTGAAATTATTGAAACTCTTCGTTCTAGATAACAAAAACCACCTTATAGTATTTTTTAAGGTGTTGGGGCCTGATCGTGGATAGGAAAGGCCAAGATCTCGTAACCAAATGGCCTTTCAGAAGCATTACTATAATTCCGACGACAATAGCTCCGTATGCAACTTAAGTATATTATTAATAAAACCGATAATTTCTTATGAAATTTAATGTCCTATTCATTTTATTAATTCTACCAAACATTCTCTACGCTATTTGCGAGCCTGTTCCTACTGAGATCAATGTGGAAATACCGATGATAAATAAGCTCAATTTATTTCAAAAACATAAATGCAATCAGCTTAGGTCGATGAATGATATGCCTTGGTTGTTTTCAAACAATAGTGAAACAAATGCTTTTTTCTTAAAGCAAAATAAGGACAGAAAAACTCAAATTGATTTTTCTAGAATTACGGGAAGCTGGGCTCAAGAATATATTGGAGCAGACTTGGTTAAAGATGAAATTTCAAATACTCATCTTTCTCTAATCCCTAAAATTGCTATTCTAGATGATACCTTCAGTGGGTTGCCTGGCTTCCCACTCAAAACAGGTGAAGAGTTTGAGCATGGGACCAATACCGCCAATCTAACTTTTTCAAATTCCATTGTTTCATCTGGAGCAGTTGGAAAAATTGATCACTTAGTTTCAATGAATAATGATCCCGCCGGATACGGAAAAGCTTATGAAGTTTTTTTAAAGGATGGTTTTCCAAACGTAATAAATAACTCTATGATTTTTTGGACAGATGATAGAGCTCAAGAACCATTAAAGAAAATTAAAGACCAAAACGTTACCATTATTGTCTCTGGTGGAAATAATTATCCATATCCGCATTTAAATTTTAAAAATACGCCAGATAAAAACTTTATAATTGTAGGTTGGATTGGAGATGAGGGCTATTATTCTCAAGAAAGTACAGATGGAGGCCATATAGATATTGTAGCTCCTTCTGGAATGAATCAGTTAAGTAGCATCAAAAATGGAACCTTCACTCGTTTTGGAGGGTCTTCAGGTGCTGCTCCAATGGTTTCTGGAGCATCTTCAAACATTGTTGCGGTTCTCGGTGTAAGTAAACTTGAAATAATTAAAGGTATTCTAACCAAATCATCTATGCCATTTCCTGTGAAAAATAATTCCAATGGCTCTGGAACATTGAACTCTTACAAAGCCTTTAGGGTTGCTATTAAAATAAAAGAAAAGTGCCTTGAAGATGCTTCGTGCATTCAAAAGGAAGCTTTGAATGATTCCAATTATCAATTCGAATTAGCCTCACTTAATACAGCACCATCTATCAAAAAAATCCTTAAAGAAATACCTACTTGTGCTCTAAGAAAAAGTTCAATTTATCAAGCTAAAAGCTGCGACCTTGCTGATGATTTAAAAGTTTTAAGAAAAGCTTTTTTTCTTACTCAAGATAAAGCAATTAGTTCATTATTAAGCTGCACTTATGAGTCATTGGGTTTTTTTAAAAATGCCACCTATTACGATCTATATTCGAAGAATAAAGAGTTGACCTATAAAGATCTCGAATCTCTTTCTCCTATACAATATTTTAGGATTATTGGTTATATGCCAAATGCTCCTAAAAACAGTATTTTAAAAAAAATCAAAGAATTTGAATCTAATTTTAATGCTGCCAATGTTGATAATAACGATATTTTTAAAATTATATACTCCCTAAAAGATATACCAAACTCTGAAATATATACTGATGCAATTTTAAAAATTTTTACAAAATATCCTATAGTTACTTTCGGGATGTCCACCTCATCTGATGGGATAGTCCAATCAGAAAAAGGATATGATTTTAATTTAGATTATTTAAAATATAATAGCCCATTAAATATATCGATAATGGCTTACTTTCTTAAAAATAGCTTAATTAGTAATTCTTCAAAGATGGAGTTGAAATGTTATGATAAAATGCAGTTGAACAATCAGCTTTCAAAATATTTTGAACCCAATTTTGATAAGTTAGTGAGCCAAGGTTTCTGCAATCATTAAAGCTTTAATACGTCGTAGGCTTTATTCCTGTTGAACGACTATTTGGAAGCAAGCATATTGATGATATAATATCTATACCACTAAGAAAAATATCAAAGTCTGATTCGCTAACTATATTAAAAACTAACGGGCCTTAAATTTGACCCGTTGTTATTTGAGTCTTAGCAATATTTCGATGATCAGAGCTTATGTTCGTTATTTTTCATCGTGGCTTTTGGGATGAATGGCCGATCAAATGAAAGTTTTATTTACTCGAAAGCCTAAAGAGTAGTAAAAATTAAACGCTTAGGCAGTGTTTTCCACTTAATAATGAAGTTTTGATAATCCAGATTTATTTATATACAAATACCTAAATTTTGATATAATTTACAAATCCGCACTAATTAAATATATATTAGAGGCAGGTAATTTTATGATTAACTTTCTAGTATTTTATCTTTCGAAACCCAAATTTTTTAAAATTTCTTTTGCTTTATTAACTCCATTGATTTTTGGATTCTTGATTGGCAACTTTGAGACAATTAGTGCAGCCCCTGCCTATTATTGCAGAGTTAATATCGCTTGCACTTGTGGTGCTTATGCCTCTGGAGCTAGTGGTGTGGCCCAATGTGCTTTGGACAATGGAGCCGACTGCGGAGGATCGTTTATGAGCTTAGGAAGCTGTAATCTGAGTTGCCCCGATGCTTGTTCCTATTAACAATATTTCCGATACAATTAGGTCAGTGCCACTGTAAATTTTTGTCTTTAGAGACTGACATCAATTCCGTTTGTAATACAAAGGTTATAAAAAATTATTGTAAACGCAAAAATCGTTTTTGATCCGGCCCT
Organism: Bacteriovorax sp.; assembly: GCA_030654205.1. Lineage (GTDB taxonomy): Bacteria > Bdellovibrionota > Bacteriovoracia > Bacteriovoracales > Bacteriovoracaceae > Bacteriovorax. The sequence goes on along the minus strand of JAURXW010000210.1, from coordinate 9,281 downwards.
TGGAAAAAATACTTGGGTAAAGAATTGAAACAGATAGCTCTTAACGAATGGGTTTTAGGTTGTTGCTAGGTGCCTCGCTGGCAATGATCCTGTCATTTTGGTGATGTCCCATATTGCGAAAATTATCAATAACTCCAACTTTGAACAAAAAAAGTCCAACAATTAGGTAGATAGGATTGAGTTTTGATTTCATATAGTCACTTCAATGGGTTACAATGCCTAAGTTATTTATCGGTTCATTAACTCTAAAACTTTAGTAAAAAGGTTTAATTTTATGTCAAAAGAGCGTTTTTTAAATTTAGAAGATATCAAAAACAATATAGTGAAACTGAAAAGTTTTATGAAGGCCCAAAAGCTTGATTCTTTTTATGTTTCAACGAATGATATTTTTCTTAATGAATATGTACCATTAAGCGATTGTCATCGCTACTACGTGACCAATTTTACCGGGTCTACAGCCGAGGTTATCGTTCCACTAAATGGAAAAGTTATTCTTTTTGTCGACGGACGATATTTTGAACAGGCCGATATTGAAGTGGATCTTAATCTTGTTGAAGTTTATAAATGTCCCTATGGTATGGGATTACAAACGGCGATGGAAGAAATTATTCATGAGCGCGGTCTTAAAAATCTAGGAGTGGAAGGAGACCGAATTGATCTTTCATTATTTAGAGAATTTTCAAATATAACAAACGTAAAATCTTTTAATAATGCAGAACTTGCTTCTGTTATTGATTTTCAATCAATAGATTCAGAGAAGAAAATTTTTGAAGTAGGGCTTGAGTTAGTTGGAGAGTCTACGAAAGATAAGTGTCAACGGATCGTTAAGCCCGGTGAAGCATTTTTTATTACGGCACTTGATTCAATTGCCTGGATAACTAATTTACGGCGATTTGAAATGCCTTATCAAAGTACCTTTAAGGCCAAAGCCCTTGCAACTCATCAACGAGTTTATCTTTTATTGGAAAATCTTGAAGGTGAAGTTCTTTGTCCTGAGATCGAAATTTCTCTGGGCAAATTTTCAAATTTAGAAAGTTTTTTAGAGCTGGTTAGTGAATACGAAACAACCTGGACAAAATTTTTAGGTGCTGAAGTGACAGCAATTAAAAAAGTATATTATTCTGACAAATCCCTTAATGCTGCTGACTTTCAAAAATTAAAAAAACATTTCGGAGAGGAAAATTTAGAGAATCAATCTGTTGGATTGATTCCATTTCATTCATCTAAGAATGCCGCTGAAATAAAATCTATGGAAAGCTCTTTTAATAGAGGGGACCAGGCTATTTTTGAAACAATACTTTGGACTAAAGAACAAATGAAAGATGGAGCTCATTTAACTGAGCTTGATTTTTATAATAAGGCCAATGAGTTTTATAAAAACAATGGTGCTTTGGCACAAAGTTTTAAAACGATTGCTGCAGTTGGTGCCAACTCTTCAATTATCCATTTCTCAAGCCCAAGTGATGATGTGGTTATTAAAAAAGATGAATTAATTCTTCTTGATTCTGGAGCTTATTTTGAATCTGGATATGCCACCGATACGACACGCGCTTTTTTATCAAGTGGTGTGGCCAATAAACGTCAAAAAGAAATTTATACAGTTGTTTTAAAATCAATTCTTCATACTCAAAATGCTGTCTTTCCAGAGGGGGCATGGGGGAGTTTAATTGATGGACTTGCTCGTCAGCCAGTTTTTAAATACGGACTTAATTATAACCACGGAACTGGACATGGAGTTGGAATAAATGTTCACGAAGGTGGATATCGTCTTTCTACAACTTCAGCAGTGCCGCTCAAGGAGCATACTGTTGGCTCGATTGAGCCAGGAATTTATATTCCAGGTTTTGGCGGAGTTCGACTTGAAAATATTGCAGTTATTGAAAAGCATCCCAAAATAAACGGCATGCTTCACTTTAGGCCGTTAGTTTATATTGGCTTTGATCACGATCTTATTAATGAAGAGATGCTTACGTCTGAAGAAAAAGATTGGTTAGAAGAATACGAACGTGAATGTCAAAAACGTGCCCGAAGTTTTAAATACCGAAGCTGAAATTTACTTATAAGAGTTATAAAAGCAAATCCTAGTAATAATCCCAACCATGAGTTGGGATTATTTTTTTCAGTGATCGTTCCACAACTTACGGGTTGTTGTTTGGGGTAAAGATAGGTGATGCCATCTATATCATCACGGCCCAAACTTTTTCTCATGTCTACAGTACTGTAGTACATCAAGGAGTCTTTTACGGGGCTATGGCCTAGCCCAAACGTGTGTCCTAGTTCGTGAGCAATCACAGATATTTTTTCGTCTCTAGACATACTTGCAAATCGATTTCCACTTTGATCATTAATCATTATCAATGAACCAATAATAGTTTTCCCGTTAATATTGTTGGGAACAGTAACGGCCAATATCGACGAGTTGGTAAAGTTGGTTGTATTTGTATTACAGGTAATTAAAATATCTGAATCAACCGCCAGAGTAGGGTTTGGATCACACGCTGTATTGGTGACACAAATGGTCCCAGTTTTATAAGCAGCGATTACACTTTTGACAGATCCTGCACGCAATTTAAGTCTAGAAGTGGGAGATTTATTCCAATACTGATTGACTGCGTCCCCAGCAATGGAGAGAAGTTCATTTTCATTAATGCCAATATTACTGCAGCTATTGGCCGCAATATTTATTTTCACTTCATCTTGCCCAAAAACTAATGTTGCAGAGTTATTAAGTGTAAAAGCCTGGGCCATGGATAAAAACAAGTATGAGCTTAAAAGAATTTTAGTAATGAGAAACATTTTAAAATTCTCCAAAGTGATAAGTTCCATTGAGTGCAACGGAATATGCTCGGTCTTCTGATTTTAATAAATTAAAAATATAAGTATGTACATCAGCACTCCAGTCTTTATTAAAATCCGCCCCAAGCCCGAGATTAAGAATAAAATTGCGAGAGTAAATAGTTGATTCTGGCATAGGAAAAGAAACAGTCCCTGTTCCATTATTTAAATCTTGAGTTCCACCTGCGCCTGCAATTCGGTTGATAAAAAAACCGGCCCCGGCCAAAAAGTGAAACATGGAAAATGTATATTTGGCATTTCCTAATGCAATAAATGACATAGTGCTAATCTTTTGATCTCGTCCTGTTTTTGGAAATGAAAAGCCAATCTCAGGTGAAAGTATTAATTGAGGGTAAACGTCATAATCAAAAGAGGTTGATAAATAGGGATTGAAGCTGCATAGATTGGTACTTCCCTTGTCATCTGTTTGAATTTTACCTACATATTCGCAGAGATTCCCCAATGAAACACCTAAATCATAGGCCTGTGCCTGTTTAAAAGAGTTCAAAAAAAACAAAAGTAAAAATAAAAAAGTCGGGTATATATTTTTTTTCATATTCGCTTAGTATTCTTTCAATACTTGCGCTAAAATGGCAACGTATTTCCCAATTTAATTCCCCAAACTTAGGCAAAGGAAGTTTTTATGTTTGATAATTTCGAAGTTCCTCAAAATCTTATTCCGAGTGATCCACGCTTTGGCTGTGGTCCTTCTCTAGTTCCAGTACAATTTTTAGAAGCACTGACGAAAACGGGTCATCATTTTATGGGAACAAGCCATAGAAAACCTGGGGTCAAAAATGTTGTTAAGGAAATCCAAGAAGGCTTAGTTAAATATTTTAATCTTCCATCTGATTACTTAGTTGTTTTAGGAAATGGAGGAGCAACTCTTTTATTTGATATGATCGCACTTGGGATTGTAGAAAAAAAGGCGACTCATTATACTTGTGGTGAGTTTTCTGAAAAATGGTATAAATCTTCTAAATTGGTTCCTTGGATTGATACAGAACAAGTGGCAGTGGCCTTTGGAAAGGGAATCAACGGAGCAGCAGTTCCAGGATCCGATTTAATTGCTGTTACATTAAATGAAACTTCAACAGGTGTTCAACTCTCAAAACTTCCCGTGGTTGATTCAAATACAATTCTAGCGGTGGATGCAACTTCTGGTGGTGGACAATGTCCATGTGATATTTCAAAAACAGATATCTATTTTTTCTCTCCTCAAAAAGTTTTTGCAAGTGACGGAGGTCTTTGGGTGGCGATCATGTCTCCAAAAGCTTTGGCACGTGCCAAAAAAATTGCAGCTGATAAATCTCGTTACGTGCCAGACATTATGAACTGGACTAATGCCATAACAAACTCAGAGCAAAATCAAACCTATAATACTCCGGCCCTGGCCACGTTGTTTATGATGAATGAACAAGTGAAACTAATGAATATGATTGGCTATGAAGAAGTTAAAAATCTTGCTCAGAAAAAAGCAGATCTTCTTTATGGATGGGCAGAATCAAAACCATACTTATCATGTTTTATCGAAGAAAAAGAATTTAGATCTGTGGCCGTTGCTACAATTGATGTTGATTCAAAAGTTAATGTTGATGATGTGATTAAATTTTTAGAAAAGAAAAAATTGGTTTACGGAATTGATGGTTATAGAAAACTGGGTAGAAATCAATTCAGAATTTCGATGTTTCATAATATCAGTTATAATGATTTGGAAAAATTAACTGGTCTTTTATCGAAGATGATTGAATCAAAATTATAGTTTGTTAATCTGTTGGCCTTCTTTATATTTAAAATTATAAAGAAGGCCAATATTATTTAGTCCTCAGAACTTCCATCATCATCACCAGAGTCTTTAGTATAATTTGCAAAAAAATCTTTCTTAAATTCTAAAAACTTATCGGCCAATATGGCCACGCGAGCTCTCTCAGCTAAACCTTTATAGTAAGCAATATTATGAGTAGTCGCTAAAATTTGTCCCAAAATCTCGTTTGAATCAAAAAGGTGTTTAATATAAGCACGGGTAAAATTCTTACAAGTATAACAGTCACAACTGTGATCGATAGGATAAAAATCTCGTCGATAATTTCTGTGGCGAATTCTAATTTTTCCACGCGTGGTAAAAAGAGTTCCTCCGCGAGCAAATTTAGTGGGAATGATACAGTCACTCATATCGATTCCATTTTCCCACAACATAATTAAATCTTCAGGATTACCAATCCCCATGGCGTAACGAGGTTTATCAACTGGCATTAAAGGAGCAGCGTATGAAATAATTTTTTCCATCCACTCAGCGCCTTCACCAACAGAAACTCCTCCGATTGCGTAACCAGGAAGATCGCGCTTAACTAACTCATCTATGCATTCTTTTCTAAGGTCGTTATAAGTCGATCCTTGAATGATTCCAAATAAAGCTTGCTTTGGGTTAACCCAAGTTTCAATACAGCGGTCAAGCCATCTGTGCGTTCTATCCATGGAGGTTTTGGTGTATTCGCGAGTGGCCGGATAGGGAATACATTCATCGAAGGCCATCATGATATCTGAACCAAGATTTTGTTGGATGGTAATAGAAGTCTCTGGCGATAAAAGAATCTTTTTTCCTTTTTGATCAGCGAATTCAGCGCCTTCTTCTTTAATGCTTTTTTTCTGAAGAGAGAAAACTTGGAATCCACCAGAGTCAGTCAAAATGGGTCTAGGCCAGTTCATAAATTTATGAAGGCCACCAGCTTTTTTGATTAAATCTGAACCTGGAGTCATGTGTAAATGATAAGTGTTAGAAAGAATAATTTTAGTATCCATTTCTTCGAGTACTTTTGGTTGTAGTGCTTTGACCGCGCCATGAGTTCCTACCGGCATAAAAACTGGTGTAGGAATATCGCCATGGGGCGTTTTCATGATGCCAGCACGGGCCTTACAATTTTTATCAACATGTTCTAATTTAAAACTGAAATGTTCTTTGACTTGATCTTGAATTCTCATTTTATTTTTTTTCCATTTTCTGAAAGCGAGTTAATTATATTATCCAGAGATTTTTCAATATTTTTATTCATACCAATTCTAGATTTATCAGCAAGTAAAACCTCTTTTGTTTGAACTAGGTTTTTAAGCAGGAAGGCCTGCCATTTTGGGTTGTTTAAATCTTTGACCTTCTTAGCCTCATTGATGTAATAAGTCAAAATAGTCCGGTAGTTAGAATTGATAAAAGCATCCACAACTTCAAGTACTTGTGGGTTGTCTAAGTCAATTTTATTGGATTGATCATATTGAAGTGCACCCAAAACATCCTGAGTAAAAATCATTGCAAGGTCATTTTTTGCCGCTGAATTTAGTGAAAATTCGAGAATTTCATTCTTGGCAAAGAGAAAAACTCTTTCTTTTTTTTGTTGGGTCGAGACGTTTACTTTTATGGCCGGATTGTTTTGAGTAAAAATATTCACAAGAAAATTATCAGAATCATTTAGAAAAAGTTTTTTAAAAAGAAAAGCATTGGCCAGAAATGGTCCGAATTCTTTTATGCCTGGAAGAATTGAAGTTAAAGAAATTTGTAAACTTTTTACTGATTTGTTTTTAAGTTCAAAATTATTTATAGAATGATCAGGTAAATATAAACTTGATAGGGGGTTGGCATACCGAAGTTGGTATAGTGCTTTGCTGTGAGATATACGTTTGTGCTCATGCATTGAGATTGATTCATTATTTTTTAGGTCATAAAGAATTAATCCCATTTTATTATTTTCAAAACTGGGAATAATCATTAATTGATTATTAATTTCCGTATTAAGGGAGAGTCCTAAAAATTTGGATTGAGATTTATAAAGTTTCGTGTGAACGTCTTTATATTTAGGGGCGATCATTTTTTCAAATGTGATGCTAGAAGTGTATGGTGGATTAAGAAAAAATGGTGATAAAAAAGACGCTATAATTAAAACGGGAGTGATGGCATGCCGAAATATTTTAAAAAATAAAGAACTGGTTATTTCTCGTTCTGAAAAAGTAAGAATTTCTTTTAAGTTTTTCCCACGATAAATAGGAATATCAAAAATAATTAAAGGAAGAACAAAGATATTTAAAAGTGAATACAGATAAGCTTTAAAACGAAGTCCCAAAAAACTTTTATTGTTGGCCTTGTGATGAAGTCCAATTAAAAAAGCACCTGGAGTTGTTCCTAAAATTAAACTGAAAAAGATCATGATTGAGTGAAAAAAGAACAAAAATTCTATGAGGGATAAGATTTTAAAATCTACAAAAATATTTTGATGAGAGACTAAGAATTGTGAAATATATTGGGCGATAAATTGAGAGATATATTGAGAAACAGGAAAGAAAAAGTCCTGAACCAAAGTAAGAATTTCAAACTTTGGAAGCATAAAACTTAAGATAAAATAGGTGAGTGCAATATCGACGATAAAGCCATAAACTTTATATGGAATGAGTTTTACGGTACTAAAATCAAAGATTGTACGAGCGCTTATTTTTAATTTATTTTGTTTAGGAAAAGGCATTTCTTGATAAGCAAAATTTTCAATTATATTTTCTGGCGGGGCCTTTTTTAAGTCAGAAATTTCAAGATTGAAGTTTTCGAGAGTTGAATGTGGCAGTTTTGGTTTAGCTGATGGGGGCTTAATTCCAGCTTCCTGGCGTATCCAAATTTCAATTTTGCCAACTTTAAGGACATCAGAAATTTCTAAAATATAAAATTTGGCATTGCTAAGAGCAAGTCCATTTAAAAAAGTATCGCCATCATGGCCCAGGTATTGGACCGTTAAAATATTTTTTTTTACTTCAAAATGAAAATGCTTCGCCATAATTTTTGGGTCAATTAAAATGAGATCATTTCGAGGATCGAGCCCGGCATTTATCTGGTCGAACACACTGATCTTTTTAGGTAATTGGTCAGGTATTCTCACTTCAAGTGTAAAAATCAAGTCAGTATTAAGAAGTTTAGATTCGCTGTTTTCTTTCATAGACTTATTGTCATTAAAATTAAATAAAACGGCAATTTCTTTTAGGTAATTTATTCCTGTAGAAATCACTGTGACATAAAACTCTTTACAAATTTTCGTCTTAAAATAGGATTAAATAGTTCTTTATGTTTAAGCTCATTTGAAAAGGAAAAAATTGATGAATTGTCTAAAGCTTCTCGCAGCAGCATCTCTTATAGCTACTATTAGTAATGCATTTTCTTATGATGTTGTTGATCGTTATAAGTTGATCGATGATAAGTTGAAAACAGAAGAGATGCTTGAACCGATTGGGCATGATTTTTTCTTGGATGTGGGAGCAACTGCCAATAAAAATTTAACCAGCTTTATCGATGATATTCAAAAGGCGAGTAAATTTGAGGGAACATCACAAGCGAAATTAACCAATGCCCAAACTGTACTGGCCAAATATGACAAAACAGAGCAAACAGTAAAAGTAAATTTGGCACTTGGGTTTCCCATTTTTAGATTTTCAATTGGCGATTTAAAAATACAACCAAATGTAAGAGTTTTTGCAGATGTGGGGGCCAATATTGGAATCAGATCGGATAAAATTACAGCGGATACCATTTTTGATTTAATCAATATTGAATTACCGGCAACTTTAAAGACTGTTATTCGTGGTGGTTTTAATAGTTATGTCAAAGGTGATGATATTTTAGCTCCGGCATCTAACCCAAATTTATGTACTACTTCGGGGTTTGATATAACCGTTCAGACGGCCTGTCTCGACTCAAAGGCAAAATACTTTTTCCCAGATACAACAGTCCCAGATATGTTTTTATTTGCTAAAGTTGATGGTCGAGTTGGAATTTATAACGATTATACTTACGGCGAACATTTTTTTGGTAATTGGAATATTTACGGATTGAGCCGAACTGATATTTTCCAACGAGTCAATTCAAGCATGATTGCCAATGGAACCAAAATTGATCTTCCAAAGAAAAAGAATACGGAAATGGCCTTAGATACAGACTTCAGAGTTGGTTATAATAATGCAAACTATAGAGTGTTTGCCTCTGTTGAAGATATGAAACTCTCTAAATTAAAGGATCGATCATCTGAATCAAAAGCACTTTCATATGGATATGATCCGTTGATGCGCTTACACGCGGAAGCTGTTTTTAGACTTTCAGCTCTTTCGTTAACTCCATTCGTGGGTTTTCATAAACGAGCAGGTTATGGTTTTTCTGATGGAATGTATGCCGGTGCCGATGCTGGAGCTCATGTTTGGGGAGATCGCTTAGGGCTGCAACTTCGTGGAATGGCCGACAAGCAGTATATTACGCTCTCTCCAAGATTAAAATTATGGCTTCTTCAGTTGGAATATTCGCTTAAAAAACCACTTAAATCGATGGATGGGGACGTTAAGTTGTCGGCGTTACACTCAATTGATTTGCGCTTATTTTTCTAATAAGTTTTTTAATTAAGTTTTTTTCGTGATAGGCTAGGGGTTATAAACAC
>JAURXW010000209.1 GCA_030654205.1 Bacteriovorax sp. | reverse complement strand
ACAAATAAATTATGTAACACCCGCATCTAGGCATTTTGGAACTGATAAAGAAATTTTGGAGAAGCGAAAAGTGGTTTATCAAATTGCTAAAGAGGCAAACCCAAACAGATGGAAAAAGAAGGAAAGATCATGGAACTACATTGAAGAAGTGGGTTTAAACTACTGGAAAAATGAAGAAAAAAGTGTAATAGTATCTAACGTAGCCTAGTTCTGAGGTGTCATCTTTCAAAAAATTTTCCGTTAAAATGAAATATAAAATTTACAGCTCCATTATTTAAACATATTCTGCGACAATAATTTTAAGAAGCTATATAATCTTCATGAAAAATTCATTTAAAAAGGTAGAATATGGGAGCTCAACATCCATGGAGAATATGTCCCCTCGGTGAACACTGGAGGAAGCCTCATCCCAAAAAAGGAACAAGAGGTGTTCGAGGTCATTGTGTAAAAAATCCATCTAAAAAAGATCAACTGTATTCTGACGAACTTTATGAAATTGCGGAGAAATATTTTTCTAAACTCAAAGGAGCTCCAATAAGTCAAACTTTAGGTTACCCTCAAGGAAACAAATTTGATGAACTTATTCGTGGTTGGTGCAAATATTGGAATGAAATTTTTTTACCCTTAACTCCGCTTGATCCAAATTTGGTGAAGGCCCTTATTGCAACTGAATCTGGTTTTCGGGCAACTGTAAAAATTAAAGATGGCAAAGGTCAGGGATACGCTACTGGCTTAATGCAGATTACAGATACGACGCAAAAAATTCTCGCTGATGAAAAAGGTGAATTGAAAGATCATTATGTAAATATTGACCAAAAAGTATTAACAAATCCTAATTTCAATATTGCGGCCGGTGTTCGTTGGCTGTTTCGAAAAAGAGAAATTGTTTCTAGTAAACTTCGTAGAGAGGCGAGCTGGGAAGAAACAATTCTTTTCTATAAAGGCTATAAAGATTTAAATCATCCCCAAATGAAAAAATTGCTTAATTTGTATCAAAGGTTAAATAAATGAGCTTGAAAAAAATTATTCCAATATTTTTTATTTCATTTTTCCTAGTCTCTTTCATATCTCCAGATATTCACTATCTTTTATTGGATGAGTCTGACTATGAGTTCATGAGAGAGGATAACAAATCTCCCGCTCTTTCAATTCCAGATGACAATTTTAAATCATACAATAAATGGCAATGTTTTGATGTTGGTGAAGTTCAATTTCTTTTAGCAGAAATTGATTACAATGGATGGCGCCAAATTCCATCTATCATCGCTAGAGGCATGAGTTTTGATATTGATCCCGACATTAATTGGGATGTGGAAAAAGTTTCAACTTCTTGGAGCAGTTTAATTGATGGATCTCGTTCCATTTGCATCTTTGGAGCCTATTTGCAAAATGACGATGATGAAAACTCTTCATGGTACATTCAAAAAATCAAAACCCAAAATGGTTATTGGGATCGTATCGACTATGATCAATTTTTAAAAGAATAGAGACTTCAATTAATGTGCTGATATTTTATTAGTGACATTTGTATAATAAAAAATTCTATTGAGTTATCCTTAATGTTAAGAATAATATTTTCAGAACTGTTTACATTTTAATATCAAAGCACCCACTAACCTCATTAAGTAGGTATCTCTGGATTTTGCTTTGGAAAATCACAAGGATTGTTGCTTTTGATTAAAAATAACACTGTCAATTTTGTTGAAACTACAAACTCATAAAACAATGAAATTAACAGCGTTGCAAGATGTTAGAAAGTAACTCCTACCAGAGATTGTTTGGATCATTTAGTTTTGTATAGAAATAACTAGTTAAAATTTTTTGAAGTTTTGTTAAAATAAAACTAGTAGTTGTAGATTGAAACTTTGCAGGCTTCCGTTTCTTCAACCGCGAGAAGCAAAGATTACTTCTTTACTTCTTTAATTCTTTAACAACCTTAATCATTTCTAACCTTTCTTTGTCGGTGGGCTGAAGTGTTGCAAATGAAGGTGGCATAATTTTTTTTTCTAATCTCTCTCGAACACCCTTATCACTAAAGTGTGGAATGTAGTTAGCCATTTTTTCAAGTGAATCTATTGGTAGCTTAATAAATGCATTAGGGCCTTCATGGCATTGAATACAATATTTTTGAAATAGCGCTTGAGGTTTTTGTATTAAATTATTATCAATCGCTTTAACTGTATTATCTAATTCAGAATATTTAAATACAGGGAGTGCATTAATAATAGCTAATTCGCATGGAGGTTCTAGCATTTTTATTTTTTTTATTTTTTTAACTTCATTACCAATTGCAGAAAAGATAGGATTGCTATTTGGCCACTCCTCTAAAGCAATTTTTACAGACGGACTGTTAAATATATTTTTCTTTTCAATATCGCTAAGATTAAATGAATCAGTTGAGCTTAACATAAAAATTTGATCAGGGTCTCTCTCTAAGCATGTTTTAGCAGCAGCTTTAATTTTTTCTAATATGTTGGTTGTTTTTTTTACCTGTTGCTTAAGTTCGATTAATTTTGAATTAGAAGGTCTTGGCGTGGCCGGATCGAAAAAAGATTTATCAAGAACAGGAATACCATCCCCTCCTTCACCAGCACTTGTAACTTCAGTAAAAGTAATGTCCGACTTGTGATCTTCGGACATTACCTTGAAGCCAGTATTAGTAAAAGGATTTCGATTTGGTATAAATGAAGTTTTTAAATCAATTGCGAAAATTTTTTTTTCAAGATTGCTGAAATTTTTCAAATCTATGGGAGGCTGTAAATTATTAATAAAAATATTTAATAAATCTATCTGACATTTAAAATCTTCACTACCTTGACACAGACTTTGGCAAACAGCGCGTTTGAAAATAACATTACTGGCAAATCTTACGCTACGATCAAAGCCAAATACCGCCGCTTGTCCAAATTGCATAACACTAGATTTAAGTTTTATACCTTCTATTTCACTACGATCAGGATTTTCTTTTATAATTAAATCCATTATATGATTGTCGGGACTTTGAAATCCCAGCTTCAAAGTATTTGGAGTAAGTTCTCCAAGCGATTCTCCCCATGGTTCACGAGAAAAAAGTGGGGCTTTATTTTGATGACAACTTAAACATAGGGCAGGATTACTTACTAATCTTGGAGTTTTTCCTGCTTCATAATCTTCCACTACAAAAAAATCGTAAGTTCCTTTTTTCTTGTTATAAGAAATAATCTCTAGTGCTTTGTGGTTTGGAGCAAATCCAAGAAATAGCTCACCGGTATTGAAACCTATGTCTGATATTTTACTTATTTGTTTTAAAAAATCATCAGTTTCAGGGGCGTTGGGACTACGTGATAAAACATCGACAATAATTCTTGGATTGCGAAAGTCTGCATATTCTTTAACAAGTGAGCGCCCTTTGGGAATAAAAAGAATACTACCATTTTCTCGTATTCCCAACTTAAAGCTGTCTAGTAGGTCTGAAAAAGGATAGGGTATTTTTCCATTATTAAGATAATTCATAAGTTTAACAAATGCTGAATCTTGAAATTCCATATTATCTTTTGGTTCAATCTTAATCAATTCAGATGCAAGTAGAGGTTGAATTAAAAAAATAAGAAGAAAAAATTTAATAATGAAATTTGTCATATATGACGTTTCGGGTTGTTTGATATTTATGTTTAGTATTTTTTAACAATATAAAACAAAAAAGGTATGACATTTCCAATAGACAACCTTCCCAGCTAGTTTTAAAATCCCAGTATGAAAGAACAACTTCTTAGTTTAAATTCAATCGATGGCGTAGAAGTTGAAATCAATAAAGATCTCAAAAAGTTTTCTACCATGAGACTCGACGCCTTTGGTGACCTGATTACAGTTAAAAATCTCGAGGCCCTAAAGCTCGTAACGAAATCACTTACACAAAAAAATATCACATATCGACTTCTAGGCTGGGGTGCAAATATGCTCTTGCCCGCGAGTTCAACAAATCCGTATCTACAATTAGATTTTGATTTTGATCGAACTATTTTTAACAATCCCCAGAACGAGTATGTCCTTCCCGCTTCAGTATCGTTGGCAACCTTAACTTCACATGCAAATAAATTTGGCCTTAAAGGTTGGGAAGTTTTCACTGGCATCCCTGCAAGTTTAGGGGGCGCAATTTTTATGAATGCGGGAACAAACTTAGGTGAAATTGGAACCCTTATAAAGGAAGTAAGTCTTGTTACTAAAGATGGCGTAGAAAAGTTGATTAAAATAGACAGTCATTCTTTTTCTTATCGCCACAATAATTTCGTAAATCCCGGGGATGTAATTTATCAAGCCCGACTAGTTCACTTTGGTATTGATGAAGCGATAACTAAAAAAATTCGAGAGTATCTAGAGATGAGAACTCGCACTCAACCTCTGAAAGAATGGACTTGTGGATGTATTTTTAAAAACTTTCAAAATCTAAATAACGGCATAACTTGTCGAGCCGGACTTTTTATAGATATAATGGGCCTGAAGGGTTTATCTTATAAAAATTTACAGATAAGTCCCAAGCATGCAAACTTCATGGAAAATCGTGGAGAGAGTTCTTATGATGACGTGATGATGATGATCACTGTTCTTCAAAAAGAATTAAAACTCCAGACCGGAGTTTCTTTTGAAACGGAAGTTGAGCACTAAAAGGAAAAAGTCAGGATGACATTTTTTAAGTCTAAAAAATTTATTATCTCTATAATCATTATTACAATTTTAATTGTTACTAATGTCGTTACCTCTTCATTGGGACCAACGGCCAGTGAAGCTGCAAAATTTAG
>JAURXW010000207.1 GCA_030654205.1 Bacteriovorax sp. | reverse complement strand
CTCGTCATGGACGACTAGAATATTTTGAACTTCTATTTTAAAAAAAGTCATAAGTGGCTGCACACTTTCGCCAGAAAGATTCATGAAAGTCTGAGGCTTTAAAAAATAAATTTTATCTGCACCATTATTATAAACAGCATAAAGACCCTTAAATTTTTCGGTCCATTTAAGTTCATTTGCAAAACTTAATTCTTCAAAAATATCCCAACCTATATTGTGTCGAGTGTGATGATATTTGCTTCCTGGATTACCAAGACCAATAATTAAACGATCCATCTTGCCTTGCCCTTAATTAAATAAATAGCGAGCTGACGGAATCATTATTAAATGTTCTATGAATGGCCTTCGCTAAAAGTTCAGCAGTTGATAAAATTTTTATTTTTTCACATTTACGTGCTGCTTCTGTAACTGGAATGGTGTCGGTAACAATTACGCGATCTAGTTCTTCGCACTCTGATATTCTTTTAATTGCTGGGTCTGAAAAAACTGGATGAGTAGCGCAGGCATAAATCTTAGTGGCGCCATTTCTTCGAAGTGCTTTACAGGCCTCAACTAATGTTCCGGCCGTATCGATCATGTCATCAATAATAATACATTCTTTCCCAGAAACATTACCGATAACATTCATGGCCTCTGCAATATTTTTTCCCGTTCTTCTTTTATCTATCATAGCAATATCAGCATTTAGTTTTTTAGCATAAAAACGAACACGCTCTACTCCACCTGCATCAGGAGAAACGAAAATGGTATTTTCTGAAAAAATTTCTTTTTTTATGTAATTTAAAATGACAGGAGAAGCGTAAATATTATCAAAGGGAATATTAAAAAATCCCTGAATTTGACCGGCATGAAGATCCATAGTCACAACTCGCGTAGCACCAGCAACAGTGAGTAGATCCGCGACGAGCTTGGCCGATATCGGAGTTCGTGGTGAGGCTTTTCGATCCTGGCGAGCATATCCATAAAATGGAATAACTGTTGTAATTGAACTTGCCGATGCTCTTTTTAAGGCATCGATCATAATTAACAATTCCATTAAATTATCATTTACCGGAGAGCAAGTTGATTGAATGACAAAAACATCTGCTCCACGAACGTGCTTTTCAATTTCACAATATATTTCGCCGTTCGCAAAACGCACAAGTTGTGGATTTACTAACGGGACATCGAGATAATCTGAAATTTGATTTGAGAGTAATTGGTTTGAAGATCCAGAAACTAGGACGATTCGTTTCAAAAGATCCTCCCTAAAAAAATAGTTTTTAAGATAAAATGGTTGGGGTGCTAGGATTCGAACCTAGGCATGGCAGAATCAAAATCTGCAGACTTACCACTTGTCGACACCCCAATAACATCTAAAATGCGTGAATTTAATATAAACTTTAAGACACTTTTTTGCAAGAGCTAGTTCACCAGTTCACACCCGAATTGTTGAAAACGCTTCCCGTGGTCGCGATAATAATTTTGAAAAACATTAAAAGCGGTGGTTGCACCGTATAATCCGAGTGATTTTGTTTTGCGTTCGCCTTCATATCCAACCCAAATGACAGACATGTTTTTACCATCGAAGGCCACATACCAGTTATCGTATCCGTTATTGGTTGTTCCTGTTTTTCCAAAGAAATGAAGTTTTTGCATTACTGCATCCACCGCATGTTCAACTGTTGTTAGATTTGGATCAGACAAAGCATAAAGCACACTTTGATCCTTTTCTCTTGTTCCGGATTTAATTTTTAAGCACTCATCTTTAATAAAGGCGCTGTAAATATCCCGAAGCTCACTTACACTCAACTCCATGCTTCCTAAAAGCTCAGAAGGATATTCTTTGAGTGGCGACTTCAATGTTTTAAAATAGGGAGAAAGCTTTTCTTCAATTTTATCAAATCCAATTTCATCAGCGATGCGAATAACGGGTCTGTTATAGGATTTCAAAAGAGCCTCTAGCAAAGTAATTTCGCTTTCCTTAATGGCGTGCGCTTCTTTAGGAGACCATGGCCCTGATGTTAGCTGTAGTTTAAGCTCTTTTGTTGAAACCATGTCTGTTAGTTTTTTGCCGAATTCTTCAAAAATACTGTACACAATCGGCTTGATCGTACTGCCAACTTGATGGCGTTCAGAAAAAATTGCTTTTTCTTTATTGCGCTCAATTCTCGAATAATAGCTATACCAGTTTGTGCTATTTACTGGTCCGATCATTACCTTTACTGAAATATCGGCGACAGAGTTTTTACCATTTACAACTGCGGAGAATTTTTCATTGATCTTAGTTCGAACATCGGCAACTTTTTGAATAAGAATAAATTTTTCATAATTTGAAAGTGTTGGGTCATTGTCATGAAGTGTTCGCCAAATCGATTGGTAATATTGCTTCTTTTCTTCCTCTTTTAATTTCAAGACCCATTTGTCCCAATCTTTTTGTGTCCAAATTTGGCTTGGATCATTCGGGATTAAATTTTCTTGTACTAATTTATTATAAACAACTAAAGATCGCTCTTTTAGGCGTTCATATTTTTTTAGCGGTGAAAAGTAACTAGGTCCTTTTAAGAGACTGATTAAAATTGCACCCTCGTAAGCGGTAATATCTGCAGGTTTTTTACCAAAATAAAAAAGAGATGCGCCCAAAATACCCTTAATTTTTATTCCCTGTAGCGCTCCCCAGTAGACTTCATTTAGATAGGCTTCCAATATTTTTTCTTTGGGAAAACGGCTTTCAATATAAATTGAAATAACAACTTCTTTAAATTTACGGGAAAATGTTTTTTCATTGGTAAAAAATAAATTTTTTACCAACTGTTGAGAAATTGTTGAACCGCCTTGCTCAAATCTCATTTTGCGAATATTAGTAACGAAGGCCCTGAAAATTGATTTTAAATCCACTCCATGGTGATCTAGATAGCGCTGATCCTCTACACCAATAAGTCCTTTCCAAAATATCGATGGGATATAATCAAAAGAAACATAATGCTGGTAACAGTAGATATCTGCACAATCATTACTTAATAAATTTTTTATTTCTATGTTTTGGTTAACTTGTAAAAGTCCTGGAACATCTTTTAATTCATAGAGGGCATTGTTTTGTTTTTTTCCTGCTAAAAACTCATCATTCGATTGTTTTTCTGCTGAAAAAAGATAAAAAGCTTCCAATTCTTCTTT
>JAURXW010000206.1 GCA_030654205.1 Bacteriovorax sp. | reverse complement strand
TCAAATAATAATCACTTTAAACTAATAGTAGATCAATTGGGGTCAGTGAGATTAGTTGTGAACGCAACGACTGGAGTAGTAGTTCAACAGATGAATCATGATGAATTTGGAAAAGCGACGATGGATACGAGTCCGGGGCTGCAGCCGTTTGGGTTTGCAGGTGGGTTGTATGACAGCGATACAAAATTGGTAAGATTTGGTCTACGCGATTTTGACAGTGAAATAGGCCGATGGAATTCAAAGGATGTGATTCGATTTGATACGGGTGACACTAATCTTTATGGATATACATCTAACGACCCAGTAAACTTTATAGATGCTGAGGGTTTATATAAATACTCACCAACAGCAGGTGGTCCTGTTGATAGTGCCACTGGCGCAGCTTTAAGTTGTTTCGAGAGTTGTTCAGGTCTTGAGATAACAGTTACAGCTGGAAAGGAAGGTGGCCATAGCCCAGGTAGTGCTCATGCGACAGGACAGGCGTGTGATGTAGGTAAAAATTCTAATCCAAATCTTACTCGCCCAGTTGCGCAGCAATGTTTTTCAAAATGTTTTAATCAAAGCACAAGCTTTGGTCAGGAGGAAGGAAATCATTTTCACTTTCAAACTCGTCCAGGAAAAGGAGGAGCTGTTGGTGGATTTCCATTAGGGATTAAGTAATTTATTAAGGAGTTTTAATGAATAGTACATTTAAATATTTATTTTTTTTTTTATTAACTGTATCTTCCGCATTTGCATCAAAGACTAATATGCTTCCTTCTGGATGGCGACTGCCAACAAAGTTAGAGCTTGGTGATGATTGGAGAAAAAAGGATAGAAATCTATTCGCTTCAATCGTTGGAAATTTTGATGATGATAAAATTCCAGATGAAGCGAAGATTCTTGTTAGTACCGACAATAAAAAAATAGGCATTTTTATATGGTGGGGAAAAGATAAATCAGGAAAGCCAGTAGAAGTCTTTAATGAGTCTGAAATCTCTCAAATACACTCTATGGGCATTGAAAACTTTAGTTCAGGGAACTACCAAACCGCCTGTGGAAAAGGATATTTTGATTGTAAGATTGGTGAAACAAAAAATATTAAAATAGATCACGACAGTATTAATTATTTTAAAACAGAAAGCGCTAACTCAGTTTTCTCTTTTGATAAAAGCAAAAAGTTATTTAAACGAACCTGGTTGAGCGATTAAAATGGCCACGAATGATCCGAGTGATGATGATGATGTGCAATCATGATTTGTCCCATTTGCAATGGAAATAATAAGCAATTTACAGAACAAGGACACACAGTTCCTAAATGGGTATTGTTAAAGACTTTAACTGTGGGGAAAAATGTATTATTGGATAAACAAAAGGGAATAAAAGAAAGAAACCAATTGCAGATTAAAGGGATCATTTGGTGTAATGATTGTGAGCGAACTTTTAATGAACCGGATACTTTTTCAAAGAATTTTTTTGAAAATAAATATGGGATTGAATCAACAAATGAAGAAGATAAATATTTAGGAAAAAAACCAAAAACTTCTAAGTATAAATCTGCTTGTATAGAACTACTTTATAATTTTGTAATTAGTGTTGTTATCAGGCATGATCAATATTTAAGATCTAAAAACGACCCAAGTATTTTAGGACCTAAAGTTCAAGACTTCATTTGCAAATGGAAGAATGGGAAGTTACTAGAAGATTTTGATATCCTTATTCAAAAACTTGATGGGCTAGACGGTTATATAGAGTATCCTTTTAGATACAAGTATGATGAAAAAAACACGATAAGATTATTTCTAGAAAGCCATATTTTCATCATCCTGACTGACCAAAGAAAATTCAATAACAAAATCAACTCTCAGCTTGAGAAAATTAAAAGCGGAGAAATTTTTGAAATACATTATGAGCATTCCCCTTTAATGACAAAAATTCTTGAGAACTTTGAAGAATTAAGAAATCGGAACTAGCTTTGCTTAATTTTAATTCAGTTATCCAAGGAGCTTCAACAGGAATCACTCCGATGAATGGAATTCCCGGTGGAACGATTGCTGATCCCAACACTCCAATCGCTCCGATTATACCTGATCCTACCAATCCTACTGATGTCGCAGTCTATGATAATCAAGACCGCTTAGTTAGATATAAGAATCACGTGTATTCTTATAATGCCAATGGCGACTTGCTTTCTAAGTCAGTTGAAATTCCAGATGATATTGATCCCGGAACTTTTAATTTGGTCACTACCAATTACGTCTACGATATTTTTGGAAATTTAAATCAATTTGGGAATATAACTTATCAAATAGATCCACTTCAAAGAAGAAGTGCTAAACTTGTGAATGGAGTTGTGGTTAAGAAATATATTTACAATCCTGAAGGGCAACTTATTGGTGAGTTGGATGCCGCTGGAAATTTACAAAAAACTTTTATCTACGCCAGTAAAGCACATGTTCCAGATTATTATGTTGATTCAAATAATAATCACTTTAAACTGATAGTAGATCAATTGGGATCAGTGAGATTGGTTATTAATGCAACTCCTGGAGCAATAGTTCAACAGATGAATCACGATGAATTTGGAAAAGCGACGATGGATACGAGTCCGGGACTGCAGCCGTTTGGGTTTGCTGGTGGGCTGTATGACAGCGATACGAAATTGGTGAGATTTGGTCTACGCGATTTTGACAGTGAGATAGGCCGATGGAATTCAAAAGACGTCATTCGGTTTAGTGCTGGGGATTCGAATCTTTATGGATACACTTTT
>JAURXW010000203.1 GCA_030654205.1 Bacteriovorax sp. | reverse complement strand
ATTGTGGATTTCATTGCAATAAACTGTAGAGTTGAGTTTTTAACAATTATAATTTTCAATTTCCCCTAATTCTCAAACAACCTCTTCAATCCAGACTGAATATAACGATTAGAAATAATTTCAAAAATTGAAGAATCATCTTTTTTAGAAATATCACTGTTTTTATAATTATAATTTTTTTCTGTTTCTGGAAAATTTTGAACTTGGTTAGTTGTGTTTGTCTGATCACCAACAAAGCTAAAAACATTTTCTTTTGCCTCAGCTCGCTTATTTTGCAGTCCATGACCATTGCCCGAAAAATCAAAACCAGCTTTAGTAGCGGCCTGTTGGAGAGCTGCATTTGTTTTGGGATTTGTTGATCCTGAACTGGCAGAAGAAAGGGGAGACTTTGCTGCGGCAACTGCATTGTTAATGGCATTTTGTCCAAAAATTCCCTTGGCCAATAATCCAACATTTTTGGCATTGATATCTTGAATTCTTGGATCACCATTTGGAGCATAGGTTGATAAAATTTTATCTTTGAAGGCCTTGGCGGTAATTGCATTTTTATTAAGTTGTCCTGTGGTCATTAAATCAAAACCCGGATTTCCACTTCCAATATTGGCACCCAATTTCATAATATCTGTTAGACCACTCGATTGCGCAAAACTAGGTCCAATACTACTAGGAAGATTGATAGTTGTACTTTTCATACAAGCATTACCTCCTTTAGCATCGACGAATTTAGTACATGTGCATTTTACATCAAACTGACCATTAATATTTATACAACCAACTGGATCAGCAGCTTGAGTAATACTTGCATAGTCTCCAGCACTCGCGGTAATTTTGTAATTGTCCTTGGCCCACAGATCAATGCATGTTTGAGATTTTGTACGATCTGGATTTTGTTTTCCATCTTGATTGTAACAATAACATTTTGGATCAGTTAATTTGTCTCTTCCAGCAGGGCAAGTATAAACATACGAATCTTTAAATGAAGCAATAATTTTATCTAACTTCGCTTGATTGGCGATTGATTCTTTTTCTTGTTCGGCAGCAGCACTATAAAGCATTCCTGAGTAAACCGTTGCCATTCCGGCCATCGTTAAAATTCCAGGAGGAGTATCAAAAAATTCACCTACAGACCCAAGGAGTCCTTTACTAACAGTTTTTTCTGCAACTACTCCGGTAGCACTTTTTGTAGCTGTACCTGTGGCAACTGCAGTTACGGGGTCAACTGCAAAGCTGGTATGTGAGAAAAGAAAAAAAAGTAAGATAAGTATTTTATTCAAATTAGTTCTCTTTAATAACTGCGTTTTTTCAATCTTTTAATCATTATTCTGGAGTTTTTGCTAAAATTGTTACGTTATAATCAATAGCTGCTCGAGACTCCAGAGTCGAAGTACCTCCACCAATTGATGGAGCAGTGTTTGTGGCTTCGGCCATAGGTATTTTGTTCGCCCCGGCCACATCTTTTTTATAACAACTAGCGGACCCCGCCGGCACAAACATTTCATAAATGGCCATTGCAGAAGCTGCACCATAACCAAGCATCAATGCCATATTTCTTTTTTTCTCCATACCCGCAATTTCAGCAACTGTCGCTTGTTCTTCCTTCAAATAAAGTAGGGCCTTGGTTTGAGCATCCATAGCACCTTCAGCAGTTTCAAGTTTGTATTTGTTACTTAATTCATCCACCTTTTTTTTAGCACGTGCCTTAAGCCAGAGATCTGTTGCTGTTCCTGCGACGGCCGTTATTTTAAAAATTGTTTTTGAAGTACAAGTACTAGGATTTTTTGTTAAAGCGGTTCCATTAATTAATCCAAGAATGGCATAAGCTGAACCAATTCCATTCATGATTGCCGATTTTCCAATATTGCCTTGATTCAAATTATTTGGATCGGCTGAGAGCCCAGATTTTTTTTCCGCAAGTGCCTTATGGCAATCTGCTCTTGCTGTTAAGTCTACGATTGCATTGCAGGCAGTGGCCTCATTTCGCGTTTCAACGGCCTGAACTTTTGTGACACAGCGATTGAGTTTGCTCGACCATTCCGAGGAAGTAATTTTTGCGCAATCTGCCTGTTGGGCCACGAGGATTGGATCCGTTTGGGCCATGAGTATGCTTGGCCGCAAACAGCTGGCAACGAATAAAATACTTAATAAATTTTGCTTAAAAATCTTCATATTTATAATTATACAATTCCTTCTCATTTATAATTTAAAGACTTCTCGGCTATATTAGGCATCTCTTTAAAAATTGAAGCGATAGCGCGTAATTATCTATTTTTAAAGCGCCTTAAAAAATTGGCAATTTGGTGTAAATGGCAGGGTTTTTATGCTAGTTTGCCAATCATGAAGAAATATCTGTTTTTTATTGTTTCTATTTTTTTAATCCAGAATATAAGCTGGGCACTAGATTTAATGGCCGGTGATGTACTTTTGATAAGCTTTAATTGCTATGAGTGCCGAGTTATTGAAAATGAAACTGATTCTCCATTTTCTCATTCCGGAGTAATTGTTAAAAATGAGACGAATGAATTATTAGTAGGGCAGTCCCTAGGCTCAGTTGCGCTTTATCCACTTGCTCAATTCTTAAAAAATAAAACTGCGGGATCGAGTGTCGCTGTTTTTCGACCACGAGAATTTCAAAATTTAACTTATCTTGAGCGAATTTCTCTTGAAAAAAAGATGCTAGATGTCTTTAATTCCGTCTTTAAGGGAGCCCCCTTTGATGTTTTATACAAATGGAATAATTTTGATAAACAGGGAAGAGAACTTTTATATTGTTCAGAATTTATTGCTAAATTTTTGGATCATTTCTTAGGAAAGGCATCTATTCCTTACCCCTTAACTTATGATAAAAATCAATCTTATTGGTTTCAATATTTTCATGGCGTGATTCCTGAAGGCGAGCTTGGAAATTCACCCGCTTCTTTTTCCCGAGACGAGCGATTTGTTTTTATTGGAAATCTTTGAGTTTGAATTCCAAAGATTATTTTAATCAATTTTACTTAAAAAATCCTGAATCTTCATATTCAAAAAGTCTTTATCACTTTTTTGAAAATGATGTCAGACCTAGGCTTTCTAAGAAAGAATTAAATATCCTAGATCTTGGGGCCGGAAATTATTCCCTCTTTGAAAATATTAAAAATTTAAGCGCTAATATTTCGGCGATTGATTTTTCCACTGTGGCCAATTCATCAACACCAGTATCAAAAATTAAATATCTTGAAATCGATTTATTAGACCCAACGTTTTTTAATCAAAAAAAATTCGATTTAATTTTTGATTCACATTGCTTGAACTGCCTAACAGAAGAAAGTCAGCGGACCCTAGCATTTAAAAATATTTATGAAGCTCTGTCGGCCGAAGGACTTTTTGCCAGTGAACAAATGATTCAACCTGAAAATTCACAGGTTTCTATGCCATTTAAAATGATTAAATCGGCCAGAGAATTAGAAGAGGAAATTTTATCTTATGGCCTCAAAATAATATATTTTACAATTTCTCAAAGCAGTAAATTTGTTAATGAGGTTGATGGAATCGAAGTTCAATGTGATTTGGTAAAAATAATAGCAAAAAAAGAGCTCTAAAATGAAAAAAGCCCGCAAAATTTTGCGGGCCCTTCACACAACAACAAACACTATCCTTTCGGAGGATTTTGGGGTTGGCGCCCCAAAACTTAATTATAATCCTGTGGATTCGGTTTTTTCCCAGTTAATCGAGCATTTGTCAACTTGCTCACTATTAGCTGTGTAACTTCTTCAGGGTAAATCACTCGAGATCTGATCTCGATATTTCTCTCCTGATCAAGTGATTTTAGCACCTTAGTACTTTCTTGCAAGCTCAAATTTCCAATTATTTCACCTGACTGGAGTTTGATTCCCGATAAGTCGCGTGCCTTGATTCCTGCTGACACTTCGAAGCTAAGAGCGAGTAGACAAAAAATTAATGTAATGAGTCCCTTCATAATGACCTCCTGGTGTATCAGTCTAAATCCTTGACCGTTATTCTCGGAATTTGTAATTCAGGATTTATGCCAACTTCTAACATCTAATA
Organism: Bacteriovorax sp.; assembly: GCA_030654205.1. GTDB lineage: Bacteria > Bdellovibrionota > Bacteriovoracia > Bacteriovoracales > Bacteriovoracaceae > Bacteriovorax. The sequence continues at coordinate 3,190 of JAURXW010000203.1, read as the reverse complement.
AATTGGTGGTAATTGTCTAATTATTGGGGCCAAAGTGTGTTACGAGCAAAGTTGAGCCTTTTTATTAAGGCCAAGTTGATACTATAGTGGATCAAAATAGGGGCGTAAAAGGACTTAATTAATAATTGAAAGACATAGGTCTTCATTTATTATTTTCGCTTCAATCTCTTTACTTGAATATTTTTGTATTTCCTTAGAAATCAGTTCAAATAAACTATGATCAGTATTGTGAAAGCGATCGAGTTGACCTTTTATTTCAAAAACCTCGCAAAATCGATTCCAAAATTTTTCTTCTACTGCCGCCAAGGCCACATATTTGAGGTCTCGAGTTTGGTAGAGACTATAACAAGGGTAGACTCCATTATGTAAAAATTTAGTGCGATTGATTTCTCTATCACTATCTGGCCAAAATATACCCAATACCTCTCTGGTGACTTGATCAAGATAAGTTTTAACAAATTGAGTTTTATTAGATTTAAGTGCCAAAATATAATTGGCCAGTAAATCAGTTGCGGCCTTATGGCCAAAACTGATTCCTGCTATTGGTAAAAAAGGAGGATCGACAATTTTATCTTTTTTATCTGCCACGAATAATGAAAGCAGCCCTGTCATGGCGAGGGCATTGAGATCATGCATGGATTTTTTTTCATTGGCAGAGGCCAATAATTCAATAACAACCATCGGTTTTTTTAATATGAGATCTTTGTCAGCAATTTGTAATTTTTCACGTGTTTTATTGGGTAACCCCATAATGACAGCATCAGCATTTATTACAAGGTCATGTATTTTTTTTTGGTCAATTGCCGAATTAAAATCAAAGCGCAGAATATTTTTACCGGCATTTAAATTTTCATACCAAGAAACAAAACTGGAATCAAACTGAGCAAAGAGACCTGAAAGAAATGGGTCTTGAAAAATATGGTCTTCAATTTTTATTACAGTCGCCCCCAGATCTACTAAGATTTTCCCACACAATGGGCCGGGTAGGCGATGAGATAAGTCGATAATAGTTAGACCCAATAATGGTTTTCCAAGAGAACTATTCATTACTGGCCTCGCGTGGAGTCAGCGTTTTTACAAATTCCTCAATACCATGTCCTTTGAGTTCACAAGCATTCATTGTGCATATTTGCCAGTCATTTCCATTGTCATGATAATCAAGTACAAAACGAGTCAGAAAAAATGGAATCATTTTTATAAAACGCTCGTCTTGAATCCAGCTTCGTGGAATTTTCATCACTCGATAAACTTCGCTTGGGTAACTAAGTGCACGTAGCGCTTCTCCCGAACTTACTGGATTAATTTTTAAAACGGTGTGTGTAACATTTTCTATTAATTCAGCAACTGCATCTGTGTATTCGCGATCAGAAAAAAGCACGGCAGCTCTTCTTGATAACATAATAAAGGTCGCTACAGGTGATTTAAAAGAGCTGTCAAATGGAGTATATTCCTGATTAGGATATAGTTCAAAGCTCTCGGCATGGCGAGCTCTCGTCAGCATCTTGTCTCCATCGATAAACTCTTTAGAAATAAAAATCATAGTGTCTTGAAAATTTTGTTTAAAAATACTATTTCCAGAAATTTCAAACAAACGTAGTTGTGATTCTGCAAACATTACAAAGTCTTCTAAGTATGGTTGAGAAAATGGCATTGTCGTAGAATGGCGCATTTTGATGCCATTTATATCAATAGTTAAAAATGTTTTAAAAATTCCTTCAATGACTTTATTTAAAAGATTTGTCGATAAACGCTTAATAATGTCCACCTGAGAATATTGAACAACATCTACCAGCGCAGAGACCATCATAAAATTCCAACTTGCCACGCCTTTGTTGTCTGTAGATGGTGGAATACGGCCTTTTCTTTCGTGGGCCACGGCTTTTCGAACCGCTCTGATAATTTCCCAATTTTCTTGCGTGTAAAATTCTTCGCTAAACTGTGGATCAAGAGAAATAACATTGAGATTATGTTCAAAGTTTCCATTTTCACTAATGCGAAACCATTTTTTAATTTTATCCATATTGTTGGCGAGAGTTTCTTGTTCATCGTCAGCATTATTGAGCAAGTCTTCAAATTCAGTATAACTAAAAGTAAAATAAAGTCCTTCAACTCCTTCGCTATCAGCGTCTTGGGCCGCAAAAAAGTATTTTTCTTTTTGTGTTTCATTTTCTTCAGTGCCGTCATCATCGGCCAGCATTTCTTCTTCTAGATAACTAAGAGTATTAATAATAGAATCAAAAACAAGTGGACTAGGATGTACGAGACTTAACTTTGAAAGTGTTTTTAAAAATCCCGCTTGGTCATAAAGCATTTTTTCAAAATGAGGAACGAGCCACTTTTGATCAGTAGAGTAACGATGAATTCCTCCACGAGCATGATCGTTAATTCCTCCCATCAGCATTTTATCCATTGAGCTAATGATAAATTCTCCCTGCTCGCGCGTAACCATTCCTTCAAGCATTTGCTCTACGGCCCATTCATAGAAAGAAAAATTGGGAAATTTAGGAGCAGTTCCATAGCCTCCCCATTCTAAATCTCGAAATTCTTTTATCGCTTCTAAAATTCCATTTGGAGGAGGGAAGTGTCCCGAGAATTGAACTTTGTCTTTATTTGTATTTCCAATTTTAATGGACTCAGTTACTTGAAATGCATTTTTTTCGACTTGCTCTTTTTCTTGATCAAAAGCTCTTTTTAATTCTTTTAAAAGATCATTAAAACTAGGGCCTCCATCTTTTGAAACCGCAGGATAATAAGTACCAACAAAAAATGGTCGCATGTCAGGTAATAAAAAAGCTGATAAAGGCCATCCGCCGTTATTGCTAAATAATTGAGCAGCTTTTTGATAATAATTATCGAGATCAGGATATTCTTCACGATCAACTTTTATACAAATAAAATTTTCATTTAATTCTTTCGCTGTAATTTGAGACATAAAAGAATCGTGGGCCATAACATGGCACCAATGGCATGAAGAATAACCAATGGATAAAAAGATTGGTTTATTTTCTAAATTCGCTCTATTTAAGGCCTCTGGTCCATATGGCCACCAGTGAATTGGATTTTCACCGTGCTGTCTTAGATAAAGAGATTTTTCATTTTTTAAACGATTAAAATTTAATTGCGATTGAGATGTAGAATTGTTCATGAGGCACCCTTATGAGCTGTTGACTGGTAATTTAAGCAAAAAATA
>JAURXW010000200.1 GCA_030654205.1 Bacteriovorax sp. | reverse complement strand
GCAAATACTTTCAATCGCAATTAATAAAGAATGTGTAGATCCTAATGATGTAGCTGGCCTTGAAGAACTTGTTAAAATCGCTGTGAACCAAGCGGTGAAAGAATCACAAGATATGGTTTCTGGAGCAATGTCAAAAATTACAGGCGGAATTAATATTCCAGGAATGTTCTAATAATGGAATTGCCGGAAAAACTTTTAAAAGTCGTAAAACAATTTTCTCGCCTTCCAGGTGTTGGAGAAAAGACGGCTTTGCGCCAATCGCTCATAATGACCAAATGGAACAAAGAAGATTTAATTGCTTTTGCTGAAGCCGTTAAGCATCTTTCAGAACTTAACCATTGCAATAAGTGCGGAATGTTTTGTGATGAAAATCTTTGCAAGATTTGTCTTGATTATCATCGCTTTAACACTAAAACCATTTGTGTTGTAGAATCGATTACCGATTGCTTGGCCATTGAGCGAAGTGGAAATTTTCGAGGAAAGTTTCATATTCTTTTTGGAGTGTTAAATCCCCTTCTTGGGATTGGCCCGGACGAATTAAAATTAGATAATCTCATTCAAAGAGTTTTGGATGAAGAAATAGAAGAATTAATAATGGCCGTAAATCCTTCGGTAGAGGGTGATGCAACATGTGCTTATATTAAACAAATGCTTCCAGCACATATTCGAGTTGATCGGATTGGATTTGGTATCCCAATGGGGGGAAGTTTGGAGTTTGTTGATTCGTTGACAATAACCAAGGCCCTGGAGAACCGTAGACACCTATGAAGACTCAAAATAATATACCGAAGTATGTGGAAACATTTTTTAAGTCTTGCGAGATAGATGAAAAACTTAATCGTTATTCTTTTTTTCTTATTCGTTACGATGGTGTCGTGCTTTATCACAATAATAATTTAGCCAATAATATTTCTAAATCTTCCATTGGGGCATTGCTTGGTGGTGTTTGGCAGGCCGCTCGGGCCTTGGCAGATTTTATTCCTAAAGATTCGCCCTGTGAAGGCTATAGACTTAGCTTTGATACTTCCTCACAAGGGGTCTATGTTGTCCCAATTACCGTTGGAAAAGAAGAGTTATATTTAGGATTAATTTATCATGATGAAGTTAACCCCGGTTTTATAAAGAATAAAATTCGCGAAGTGGCCGCAGGCTTTGGTGAGTATTTAGAACGTGAATTACAAACGTCTTTTGGTAAAAAACCAAGTGATAGAGATGAAAATAATAATTTTTTATTCAGCGACATTACAGATTCAGAAATGGATCGTTTGTTCGCTTTTGCAAAAAACTAAGGCAAAGGAAAGAAGATGTCTTTCGTAAATTATGTAACTAAAGAAGTAAATTGCAAAATTGTCTACTACGGGCCAGGGCTCGGAGGAAAAACGACAAATATTCAATATGTTTATCAAAAAACAAGTGGGGATAATAAAGGAAATATTATTTCTTTGAATACGGAAAATGAACGAACTCTCTTTTTTGACTTTCTCCCACTGGATTTAGGAGAAATTAGAGGATTTAAAACGCGTTTTCATCTCTATACAGTTCCAGGACAAGTTTTTTATGAAGCATCAAGAAAACTGATCTTGAGAGGAGTTGATGGGATTATATTCGTTGCTGATTCTCAGGTTGAACGCATGGACTCTAATATTGAATCTCTTAAATCGTTGGAAAAGAATTTAATTGATCAAGGATACGATGTAGCAAAAATTCCATTAGTAATGCAATGGAATAAACGCGATTTGCCCAATGCTACAGCAGTAAAGGATTTACATGATGCTTTAAATAAATGGAATGTTCCAGAGTTTGAGGCCATGGCCGTCAAGGGCACAGGAGTTTTTGATACGCTTAAAACAATATCGAAATTAGTTCTGATGAATTTAAAAGGTGGACTTGAGTAATAACAATAAATTATTTAATTAATTTTTTATAATTTAGAAAAATTAAATGGGCCTTCATTAATGCCTCTTGATCGTAAAAACTTGAGCGACTACCAACTAAATGATGGCCTTCTAATACGCCAAGATTAATTCCATTAAAATAAGTTGGAAACTGAGCATTTTCAACATCAACTATCCCGTCATTCGATTTTTGACTTCTGAAAAAAGCTTTCGTCAGAATCATCCAGATATGGCTTTGATGCCACTTGGATTCAAAAGCAATTGCAGTGTAGAATGGTTTTTTGGGAAGTGCTTTATGATGCTTTTTAAACCAGCTAGATCTGTAAGTATGAGATAAAGATTTTTGCAATTCCTTGGCGAAAAAATCAATTTTTTTCCCCAATATTCTTTTGGAAACTTCCTCTGGGAACTTCCCGAGTAAGTTTACAATTTTAAGTATTTTATTATTTACATGATCGCTTCCCATAATCGGAGTTGCGATAAAAGAAAATCCAAAAATGTTTGGCGATAAATCTTCGCTTTCGTTTTTTAAAAAATGTAAGGTGTCGATTCCACCTTTGGAGAAACAAAAAAACCAAAGTTTTTCATTGGGATTATCGATTACAAATTGGTTTATTTGCTTTTTTAAAAGAAGTGCGTTTTCACGTGATCCTTTTTTGCCATCAACAGTGGGAGCAATATGCTTAACATTGTGTTCATCAAGTAAATTCTCAGCTCCCCTTTTAAAAGCCGGAGTGGAGAATATTTCATTCAATACTCCT
>JAURXW010000196.1 GCA_030654205.1 Bacteriovorax sp. | reverse complement strand
TTTGTGGTATTAAAACTATTCGTGACGTTAATGTTGGCGATACTATTGTTCATGCCAACAAAAAAGAGACTCCAAACGTTCCGGGATACATGGAAGTCAAACCCATGGTATTTTGTGGGATTTTCCCTGTTGAGTCTACTGATTATGAAAATCTTAAAGATGCATTAGAAAAGCTCGCACTTAACGATGCTTCTTTTACCTATGAACCAGAAAGTTCAGCGGCATTAGGTTTTGGTTTTCGTTGTGGATTCCTAGGGCTTCTTCATATGAACATCATTCAAGAGAGACTAGAGCGCGAATTTAATTTGCTGCTTATTTCAACAGCTCCTTCGGTTAGCTATAAAGTTCTAAAAAATGATGGCACTGAAATTACTATTTCCAATCCAAGTGAGATGCCTGAGCCGGGTCTAATTCAATCCATAAGTGAGCCGATGGTTCATTTGAGTATTCATTGTCCCAATGAATACGTTGGGCGGATGATAACTTTGTGCGAAGAAAGACGGGGAATGCAAACCGAAATAAAATATATTACAGCTGATCGAGTGCAGGTAATTTATGAATTGCCGTTATCTGAAATGGTTTTTGATTTTTACGATAAACTGAAAGGTTTAACTCGAGGTTACGCCTCGATGGATTATGAGTTCAGAGATTATGCGGTCGCTGATCTAGTAAAAGTGGATATCTTGTTGAATGGCGACAACGTTGACGCATTGTCGATTATTTGTCACCGCGATAATTCCTTCTATAAAGGCCGTGACCTGGTGCAGAAGTTGCAAAAATTAATTGATCGCCAGCAGTTTGATGTTGCAGTTCAAGCGGCCATTGGTGCTAAAATAGTGGCGCGAGAAACAATTAAAGCATTACGTAAAAACGTTTTAGCCAAATGTTACGGTGGTGATATTTCTCGTAAGCGTAAACTTCTTGAAAAACAAAAAGAAGGAAAAAAACGTATGAAGATGGTTGGATCAGTAGAGGTTCCGCAAGAAGCATTCCTCGCTGTTCTTAAGACAGACGAATAAGAGTTAAATAAAGGATTATATGAACCCTTCGCTTAGAGAACATTTTTTAAAATCACTTGATATTTATACTCAAGGAAATCATTACGAAACATTGCTGGAAGCAAAGAAAGAGTATTTCACCATTACTGGCCAAGCCAATGATGACGATGACGATTTCGAAGCTCGCATGAATTCGTTCAATGAATGGTATGTATTGCAGTTTATTTCAAAAAGAGGAACGAGAACTGTTATTAGTGATTATCTCATTAATAATCAAGTTGATGATTTTTTGGCCAAAGCCCTTTCGAGTGTTAATTATTCTATTTATGAATATATCGGTAAAAATCTAAGAGGCTTTGATGTTCTTCATGATATGTTACACGATAAAAAAATTCCTCTTCCTAAAGGTGAGTCGCTTCCTTCAATCATTAAAGATGATATTTTTGTTGGAAGAGTCCTTACCTATGAAAGCCAAAATTTTTTAATGCGCGGTCTTTGTGTAATTCCAAAAGATGTCAGAGCTATTTTAAAGAAAGAATGTAAAAAGGTTCGAAAACTTAAAAATCCAGGTGAAGAATTAAAATTTCTTCTACGAATTGAATCATTCAAAACAAAATGGATTCGATACGGACATGTGGATGCGACTAAGATTTTTAAATTTGATTAAGGCAAATTCCAATGGAAATTTTCAAAAATAAAACCTTGAAATGGGTTTTAATTGTCCTCCTGACACTTTTCATTTTTATTTTTAGCTATGCCAGAGCAATGAAGGAGACCATCTACGGAGACTTTCATGTTTTTTGGCTTTCTGGAAAAACACTATTTGAACATGGTGATCTCTATTTTACCGGCGTGGGCCTTAGAGAATTTATCTATCCGCCTTTTGCAGCTATTTTATTTTTACCGTTAAGCTTTATTAGTTTTAATTGGGCCGCTTATGTTTTCTTTATCATTAATTTCTTTTTTTGGGGATTATGTGTAAAGGTAATTGATCTGATTATGACTGAAGCTAAGGTAGAAACTACGAGAACAAAATATATTCTCATAGGCTCATTCCTGTTAAGTTTTAAATTATGTTGGAATAACATAATGATGGTTCAATCCAATTTAATTGTTTTGTCCTTTTCACTATTGGGTATTTTGTATTTTTTTAGAAAAAAAGAAAATTATGCCATCGCTTTTTTTTGTATCGCCATATCCACTAAAGTTTTTCCTATTCTCTTTGCTTTTTGGGTAATTATTAGAGGTAGCAAGTCGGCCCTTTTTAAGTTTATTCTGGGAGCTATTATATGCATGGCCTTGCCGGCATTTATTGTGGGCCCTTCAAAAGCTTTGTCTGATTTACTTCAATATAGCGATTTTTTCTTTAACAAATTTTTAGGCAAAACAGAACTGCTTTTGACTTATGCTAATCAATCGATCAATGCCACAGTTTTTAGATTATTCACTTCGATGCATGATACTGGTCAACCCATGGTCACCATTTATGATTTTGGACTAGTAACAGCTAAAAAAATATACTTAGGTCTTAATTTATTTTTCTTTTTAATAATGATTGCGATTTTTCTTTATAGAAGAATAAAAAAAATGAAGCTATCAGTTTTAGAACCTGCCTTAGTTTTACTTGTCGCCCATTTAACATCTTCAGTCACTTGGAAAGCCCATTTCGTGAGTATGCATTTTGTATTTGCAGCTATTTTAATTGTAAATTTAAAAAAATTTCCAATGGACTTAAGAGCTT
>JAURXW010000192.1 GCA_030654205.1 Bacteriovorax sp. | reverse complement strand
AATTTGAGCTTCCCATTTGGAAGGCATAAGGGAATAATTATAGAATGTTTAAAGATCAAGATTCACTCTATGAACATCGCAACCTATTTATTTGGTTCCTGCTGGCTTTTCAGGGGGGAGCACTCAATACTGGAGGCTTTTTAGCAGTCCATCGCTTTGTTTCTCACGTAACCGGTTTTGCTACATTGGCCGGAGTTGCTGGAGCAAAGTTTGATTGGAACACGATGTTTGGAATGTTGATGGTGCCTCTATGTTTTTTATTGGGAGTAAGCATTTCAGCTTGGAATGTTGAGCGACAAAGAATAAAAAATAAATCTCCAAGATATTCGTTAATTTTTTCTATTATTTTTTTTAATATCTGTTTGATTCTTATTTTAGGCACTCAAGGATACTTGGGCGAGTTTGGAGAGTCCTTGAGCTTGCAAAGAGATTACCTTTTATTGTTTTTATTATCATTTACCTGTGGACTTCAAAATGCAGTTATTTCTTCTGCTTCAGGTGCAGTAATTCGCACGACTCACTTGACGGGGCTTACCACCGATTTGGGAATTGGTTTAGTTCGACTTTGGACAACTCGGGAAGATGTCTCAAAACGTGAACTCTTTGCCAATTGGTGCAGATTTGGTATTTTCTGGTCTTTTGTAGGAGGCTCACTCGTTTCTGCAATGCTTTATCTTAACTTTAAATTTTATGGCTTTTTATTGCCCTTGTTTATAACTTGTTTCACGGCCATTCGGCTTCGTGTTGTTCACATAAAAAATTCAAAGGCAGCTTAATCTTGATTTTAAGTCCTTAGGATGATGTAAATCTTACAAATACCCTTTTAAGTTTTTAATGTTCGCCTATAATCCAACCACGGTATTGTTCACTTTATAATAAACGAGGATTTTATGGCATTAGAGAAATTTAAAATTGTTTCACCTAAAGACGGTCAGTCTATTGATAATGTTTTTGAAATACTTTTAATTAATGTCGACCATATTATAAGTTTAAAGCCCATTCGCATGGTTGTTGAAGAGAAGCTAGTAAAAGGTTATTGGATTAGAACGACTAACGGAAAAAAATATCGGGCCGTAGAAATTCCAGCTGGTCTTAAAGAGATTTTGGACGAAGATGATTCTGATATATTAAAAATAAAGCATAATGTATTAAGTGATGATATGTCTCAAGTTGAACTTTTGGTAAATTAAATTTTAATATTATATTTTTAACTAATTCAAAACTTCCCCCGGTAATAATAATCTTACTTGGTGAAGTTTTTTTAATTAATGCCTTTAATACTGACTCGAGGTAAATCTCAGTTGCCCCTAAAATAGCTTCCTCTGTCGAATGAGGAAGTTCAGATCTGCTTAAATTAAATTGTGGACTAAGTATTTTTAAATTAGATCCCTTTTGATAACTAGATAAAAAAGTCGCAATTCCAGGGAAAATATAGCCACCAAGAAATCCTTGATCATTAATCAAATCAATTGTTATAAAAGTTCCAGCATCGATTAAGAGAATTTTTTCGTTTGGCTTAATGTGACTAAATACTAAATAGGATGAAATTAAGCGATCATCACCTAAAGTTTCAGAGTACAAAACAGGCATTTCAAAAAAGTGATTTATCCCTTTTTGCATACGGCGATATTTTTTCAAATCAACATTCGCACTAAAATTTATTGGTGAGCCTACATCTGAGAGAAGGATAAAATCATCCTCTTGGGCCATGAAATCTTTTAAGGCAACGACTGAATCGAGTTTTTCATTTTGAAAAATTCCAACGTGAGGATTCGTATTTCCGTTATCGATTGTAATAATTCTCATTTTTATTTCAAATAATCTTCAATTAATTGCTTTTTTGTTTGGTATAAATTGGCAATCGGTTTACAAAATTTTGGAGGATCTTTTTTTCCTAAATGTAGAAGGTCATTGATAACTAAAACTTGGCCATCAGTGTGAATTCCTGAACCAATTCCAATAGTCGGAATAGTTAATTTTTCGGTAATTAGTTTTGCTAAGCTTTCTTCTACAAACTCTAGCACGATGGCAAAGCATCCGGCCGCTTCAAGGGCCTGAGCCTCTTTAAGTAATTTTGTTTTAGATTTCTCATCTTTTCCATGAGTGAAGTAGCCACCTTGTTCATGCACTGATTGGGGAGTTAACCCAATATGGCCCATAACTGGAATTCCGATTTGGGTTAATCGCTCTATTAAAATAATCTCATGATCATAGGCTCCTTCAAGCTTGAGTGCTTCAACACCACTTTGCTGAAAAAGTTTTATAGAGTTTGCAAGTCCCAATTCCATTGAAGCATAACTACCAAAAGGCAAGTCAGCGATAACAAATTTATCTGGAGAGCCTTTTTTAACCGCTTTGGAAAATAAAATCATCGTTTCAGTGCTAACTTCAATTGTGTAATCATAACCTAAAACAACATTTCCCAAACTATCGCCAATTAGAATTAAGTCTAATGTTGTCTCATTTAACATCTGAGCGCTCTGATAATCGTAACATGTAAGCATTTGAAGTGACCGATTGTGCGCACTTTTTTTAAAGGTACGAATCTGGCGAGTGTTAAGTTTATTAATAGTTTTTGGGTCCAAGTAAGTCATACGATTAACTCTGGTTTTAATTTTATAAAAGTTTTTGAAAGTTCTTCTTCATCCCATTCGGCCAAAACTTTTTTCCGAAGGAGATCAGCATCAATTTCAACTTCTTTATAAAAGTGTTTATTTTTTATATCAATAAGAATTTGCTCTAAAGCTTTATCAAAAGTTTCTCCCATTAACAATTCACGGCCTTTTTGCGAACCTATAAGAGCATTTGGAGAAATGAGATTAAAAAATGCCTGAGGACCAAGTGTTACAAAGGCATGGCTAATAGATTTTAATTCAAGAAAGCATTCCATAAAAGCCACTTCAGAAGAAATACCATTTTTGCGGAGCAGGTTGTACGATTTTAATGCTCCGTAAGGAATCAGTGAGCAAAGCAGAGATTGCTCTGAGAAAAGATCGGCCATACATTCTTCATCAAAATGACTTTTATACATAGTAGTAAAGCCTAGCTTGGGTGCAAGTGCTTTTAGGAATATTTCATTTTCTAAAGTTTGAGCGTAATAGGCAACGCCAATTTTTCCTTTAGTTTCATATTGAAAACGCACATCGCTTGCAATGGCCTTTGGCGCTAGAAGTGAGTGAGAAAATTGCGAAAATTTTTCATGTAAACGTTCTTTAGAGAGACTGAAGCCATGGGCATAAATAAAATGGGATTCATTACTTAAAAAAGAACAATTTTTTTCAAAAAATGAAATATGTTTGTCATCAGGTATGAGCATCAAAAAAACTTTAAATTTTTCCAGTTCATGACTTTCTAACTCAATACTTTCAAAGCCCATTGAACTAACTAATGCCATTGAAGGACTATTGGCCTTTAGTACAATTTTAAAACTTATTTTTGAATCTCTAAGGTTAAGAGCCCATGCTCGTGCTTGGGAGCCAAATCCTATGATGGCAATGGGGCCTTGGAGCGTCATGTTTTTCCTTTTCTCATTGGCAATTCTTATTGCTTAAAGCTACACTTATATACGGGAAGGGGCCAGAGCAATCAATGAAAATATTATCGAACGATATGGCAAAAAATTATCAAATAAGTTCTCTCCAAAGAGGACATATTGTATTTGCTTCATTTATTTCCTTTAATGGAAAGTTACTTTTTCTAGATGCCCATTTAGAACGTCTAGTGAAAGGTGCCGATTTCTTATTTCCAAAGGAAAATTGGATCTACAATATTGAAAAAATTAAACAATACGTTGATGAAGTATTTAAAAATTCAGCAGATTTCCAAAATATTAATTATTATTTCCGTCTTACCATTTTTGACGATTGTTTTTATTTGGAGCAACGTGTTTGGGAAATAACGAGTGATACGTTAAAATTAATGTATGGGCTAAAAGTAAAAACTATAGGATTACTACCTTCCTTTGTTAAAATATCAAATTACCTTGAGTCTGACCTAGAATTGATGAGAGCTAAGTTTAGAGGATTTGATGATATCGTTTTTTTTGATAATCAAGAGAATATTACAGAAACCAGCACCTCGAATATTATTGTTGTGACAGCGCAAGGTCTGATTATCTCGCCAGCTCCCTCATCAATTATTTTAGCAGGTATAACTGGTCGTAAACTTTTAGAAAAACTAGAGTCTCACAACTTTAAAATCAAAGTGGGAACAGTTTCTAAATCAGATCTTGAGCAGGCACAAGAAATCTGGTTAACTAACTCTGTAAAAGGAATTAGATTTGTGGAGCAATTTGAAAAAAAATTCTTCGAAAAAAAGAATTCCTTATACATAAAAGCAATTGAAATTTTCGGACGTTATGGTGAGCAAGTATGAATAAATTATTAAAAGTAAAATGTCCGCAATGTGATATTATTTTTTCTTATTACGAATCTGAATTTCGACCTTTTTGTACTGAAAGATGTAAAATGATTGACTTGGGGCATTGGTTTAAAGAAAGCTATCGTTTTCCAGTAAAAGAACAAGTTCGTGTTGATCAAACTAATGAGACCAATAAAAATGAAGAGCAAGAAAAAGACCAAGACCATGATTCAGAAAACGACGAAAAACAAGAAGAAAATAATTTCATCGACGACTACGAAGACGATGAAAACAATTATTAAAAAACCAATCAAAGTAAAATATGAAGACGTTTTAAAGCTATCTTTAAAATTGGCAAAAATTTCGGGCGCCCATCTGATGAAGAAGCAACTTCGTATTTCTTCATTAAAAATAACAATGAAAGAAGCTCAGGGCATAGCCTCGAACGCTGACACAGAATCTGAAAAAATAATAATTGATGGGATTAAAAAGATTTATCCTGATCATTTAATTTTAGCCGAAGAAAGCGCATTTAAAGAATTCCAAGGCGAAATGTCTCGTTATGAATTTTTAAAAAATAAAGAATGGGTATGGATTATTGATCCTTTAGATGGAACAAATAATTTTCTAAATGGTTTGGATTATTTTGGTGTTTGTATCTCCCTGGCCCATTTTGGTGAGCCAGTCGTTGGAGTTGTTTTAAGACCAAGTTCGGGGGAGTGCTTTTACGCAATCAAGGGTAAAGGAACTAAAACGATCAACCTTTTGGCAAAAAAATCGAAAATAATTTCGCTAAAAAAATCGACTAATAAAAAAAGTTTAAAAAATTCCTTACTTGTAACAGGGTTTACCACTGAAAAAGGCCCAGTGTTTGAAGCAGAATTTACCTTATTTAAAAATATGATTGGCAGAAGTCGTGGCATTAGAAGAATGGGAAGTGCGGCCCTGGATCTTTGTTATGTAAGCAAGGGAATTTTTGATTGTTTTTGGGAAAGAGGCTTGGCCGCTTGGGATATTTCAGCAGCTGGACTTATTTGTGTAGAGTCTGGAGTTGTAGTAACCGATTATTCTGGTCAGAAATTTCATCCCTTTCAAGAAACTATTCTAGCGGCAAGAGCGCCTTTACACGGAGAGATCTTGTCAATATTTCAGTAAAAGCATATAATTTTAATTGATTGCAATTAGATTTCCTAGGATGGGACCGTGTCAGAAACATTACGTTTGATTCTTACAAAATTTACCGATGAAACAATAACTGTATTCAGTATGCTCCTCCTCGTCACGATGGTTGGAATAATTGTTTACTGGTTATATAACCGAAAAAAATTTCATCAACTTACACACGAAATTCCAGCAAGTGTTGTAAAAAATTATTTAGATTCCATTATACAAAATTCAACGGCTTTAAAATCATCACTCTTTAGAGGTGGTGGTTTAGATATGGGAAATGGAATTCCTTCAGTTGTGCCTGTCGGTGATTTACCATCATCAATGAGTATTGGAATTGGTTCCTCTTCAGAAGAAGTGAATCAAAAAAATGCTGAAATAGCTTCTCTTTCTTTAAAGCTTAATGATCGAACGAAGCAAATTTCTGACCTTGAAAAAAGAATGCAAGAGCTTGGTGCAGGTAAAGGTGCAAATGCAGAAGTTGATATTTTGAAAAAAGATCTAGCTGCACTCCAAAGCCAATTAAATGAAGCAAGAGCAGCTGGTGGAGATGCAAATCTTCAAAAAGATGTTTCGACTTTAACTGCTGAACGAAATGATTTGCGCGAACGTTTAAAAGAATACGAAATTATTGAAGAAGATTTAGCTAATTTAAAAAGACTTCAACAAGAAAATGATCAACTAAAAGCTGAATTGGCCGCATTGAAAAAAGGCGGAGCAAAAGCACCAGAAGCTGCACCAATGGCACCAGCTCCAATTGTCGCAGCCGTGATTGAGGAAGAAATTGATTTAGAAGCCGAAATGGCCCGTGCAATTGAAGAAAGTAAACCCGCAGCTAAAGCTCCTGCTGTAGTTGAAGTGGCCGAAGAAGTTCCAGCAGTAGAGGGTGAGCAAAAATCAGCAGAAGAATTATTATCTGAATTTGAAAAAATGTTAGGCTAGCTATTAGGAGATTTTCGGGATGAAAAATTATAGTTTTAAATTTCTCCAAAAGAGTTCTTTATTTATAGCTTTATCTTTTTGTATGAGTGTCAATGCTTCGATTAATGCAAGCGAAGTCAAAGATGTGCTTCTGCAAAAATATATGATTAATTATTCCGATAAAATTCAAATAGCTGAACTAAAAGCTGAAACGCTAAAACAAGGTGGCCAGTCCGTTGAAGCCTTGATTGAAGTTATGAAAAATGGCAAATACCCAGATAAAAATCGTTGGGTGGCTACATTTTTGCTTGGTCAAATAATGGGGGATAAATCAGCTCCTTTTTTGGCAAAATTTTTAAAGCATCCTAATTGGGTTATGAGAATGGCCAGTTTAAAAACAATGTTGGCGTTAAAGCAAAAAGAATATGGTTCTCATTATGCGATGCTTTTATCTGATGATTCATTTATTGTTCGTGCTCAGGCGCTAGATAATATTCGTACTCTCAAGATTGCAAATTCGGCTCCTCAAGTTTGGGCAATGTTATATGACAAAAAAAATTATTACCTACCAACAATGAATGGAAAAGAGCTAAAAGCTAAGCGTTCAAATATTATTAAATCAGTTATTTTGACTGTTGGTGATCTAAAATTTCAACAAGCTAAAATTCCGTTAATTAAAATGATTCAAAAAGATAAATACAACGATATTTTTACTGAAATGGATATATCACTATCAAAGATTACTGGACAAAAATCTCCCGACACCGACAGTAAGGCCAAAAGAATTTTTTGGCAAAGAATGGCACTTAATACAACAATTCAATAATTAGAAATTCTTCTCTGATTCTTTGGTTTTCTTATCTTCAATTTCTTGAAGTTTAGATTCTATTGCGAGCGCACGCTCTAATCGATAAAGTATGGCCTTTTCTAAAATTCCATCGCTTCGGATAACTTTCCAGCCCTGGAGAAAATCTTGCTCGACTCGTTGTCTACGAAAAACTGTAACTTTACAAACCTCTTTATTGCCCCGGTAACCTTTTACAACGTTGATAATTAATTTGAACTGAGCACTTTTTACAGAGTCATTAGACCCGAATGAATCAGCAAAATTAAGTTCTAAAGTATTGTCTTCCCAGCGAGTTTTTATAACTCCTGCCTCTTGGTTTTCAAGTTCCCGGCCGTACTTGTTTGTGACTTTTTTCACTTCTGCCCAAACTTTATTATAGTCAGCTCGGTAGACTTGGCTGGGAATTTCGAGGTCTTCACTTACTTGTTTGAAGTTTTCATAGGAAGAACACCCTGATAATAGGATGGAAGCCAATATAGTGTAGAAAGAAATCTTTATTAGTTGTAAAAAACTTTTTATCATCTTAAATACATTGTAACGAAGAATAAAAATAAGAGAAAGCTAATTGATAAGAAGGAACGTATGACCCACATAAAAACAATGGCCGATGTATTAAGACTTGAAGCTAAGGCGTTAGAACGAGCAGCTTCGCTTTTAGAAAAATCAGGATCGGCTCAAGTTGAAAAATTAGTCATGATTTTTCAGGAATTGCTTATTTCTGAATCAGCGCTTATTTTTTGTGGAGTAGGAAAGTCTGGCATTATTGCTCAAAAATGTGCTGCTACTTTTACTTCACTTGGTCTTCCTTCGTTTTATTTACATCCAACCGAGGCGCTGCACGGAGATTTAGGAAGAGTAAGAAAGTCGGACGTTATTGTTATGTTGAGCAAGTCGGGAACAACAGAAGAAGTTTTAAAGTTACTGCCATTTCTTAATATTAAAAAACAAAATCGAATTGCTTTAATTGGCGCTGCTAGTTCTCCTATTGGGGATCAATGCGAAATCGTATTTGATTGCTCCGTTGATAAAGAAGCTTGTATTAATAATCAAGCTCCCACAACAAGCTCTACAGTTTCTCTTGCTATGGGAGACTCGATGGCCGTTTTATTCGAATCCCTTTCAGGATTATCCAGAGAAGGCTTTGCCGTAAATCATCCAGGTGGAATTCTTGGAAAATCATTGCGAATGAAAGTTCGGGATTTAATGATAAAAGCTTCGAGCTGTCCTGTTTTAACACCAGATCAAACTTTGCAAGAAGTTATTTTATTAATGACGAAATATCCCGTCAGTGGATGTGCAATTATTGAAGATGAAAAGTTTTTAGGAATTTTAGTAGAGGGCGATATACGTCGTACCTTCACTAGAGACAATTTGGGACTTAAAACTAAAGTGGCCGATATTATGAATTATAAACCTATCACAATTGGACCTGATTATTTAGCGTTTGAGGCCCTTGAATTAATGGAAAATAAAAGCCATTCACTTCAAATTTTACCTGTCATTGAGAATGATAAATTTTTGGGATTTATTCGCTTACATGAACTTCTTAAAGAAGGTTTTTCCCTTAAATCTTAAAGGCGTTGAAATTTTCTTTCAACGATGAAAAATATTAAAGCTAAAAATAGAACTGACCACAATCCGAATCGTTGGTAAATGGTGCTTTTTCTCTGATTAATCTTTAACTCAACATCCAGCACTTTCTTTTCTTGATAAGTAAGCCTTGGGGACTCAGAGGCATCCGGCATGATCACTGTTGTTATTCCAGTATTGGTAGATCTTATCAAGGGAATATTAAATTCAAGAGCACGCCATTTTGCTAAAAATAAATGTTGATGTGGCTCGGCAGTATCTCCATACCATGAGTCATTTGTTAGGTTAATTAAGAGTTGTGGTTGAATAACTTGTTTATTTAAAAATTCTTTAACGAAACTCGAAAAAAGTACTTCATAACAAATTACACTTACAAACGGGATCTCATTTTTAGTTTTAAAAAGTGAATATGATTCACCTTCCGCAAAATATGAAACATTGGTGATATATCGACTTAAAATTTTATTCAACGGTCCAAAAGGTAAGCCTTCACCAAAAGGTATTAAGCGTATTTTTCGGTATACTTCTTTTAATTTTTTATCAGTTCCAAATAAAAAAGCAGCGTTGTATTGACTTTGATAATCACCAAAACCAATGATGGGCTTTAAATCATAACCACCAATAAAGAGCTCTGCTTGCGTTTTTTCTATAATTTGTGAAAGTGTGCCTGGGATCTGGAGGTCACTATTTTTTTTCATTATGTCACTCGCTATCAAAGTAGGAAATGAAGTTTCAGGCCAGATTATTAAATCCAATGGTCGCTCTGATGGTGCTGTACTTAATTCAAAATAATTATCAAAAACGCTATGAAGAGAATTAATACCGCCTTTTTCGGAATCGATTTTTAAAAAATTTCCGATATTGGGTTGAACCACCCTAATATTTAAAATTGGTAATGACCGACCTTTATATGGAGCGGGTAAAATAAAATTCAGCACTATCATAAGACTAATCAGTGAATAAGACACAGTGGGAATTTTATTTGTTTTAAAATGAGAAAGAATGGAAAGTGCCAAGTAGGCCGTTAGAAATGAATATATTGGGGCTCCAAAAATAGGAGCGAGCCTTAGTGGGAAATAGGGAGTTAGTGATAAAAAACTATGCCCAATATGAGCGGGAAATTGTTGTGGTATAAATTCTTCAAGTATTACATAAATTATAGCCAGTAAAATGGGATGCCCAATTTTACGTTGGATTAAAGTATAGAGATAAACCTGAGGGATTATAACAAGAGAAAAAACAATACCCAAAATTTGATTAAGAGGATAAGGGATTTCTCCAAATTCATTTAGGGTTTGAGGGATCCAATAAAAACCTAATAAATAAAAGCCAAAAGAAAAAGCCAAGGCCACTAATAGCTGTTTTTTTAAACTAGGACCTTCTTTTAAGCTCTCCTGTAGTAAAGAATAATTAAAAAGAAAAAATCCAATAAGTGGTCCCAAGATAAAAGAATGACCAATCTCTAATGGGAATCCGCTAGCGTAAAGCATGCCTCCAAGTAATGAAAGTAGGAAGGGATGGTATTTTTTTAGCAGTGGTTTAATCATGCTTGATAGTAATAATTTTTAGATTATTTGCCAATGATAGAGTTTTTATCTTAAACTTTTCATTATGGATTATGATTTTCAAATTCTCGAAGAGGCCCTTAGGATTCCAACAGCGTCTTATAAACCTGTAAAACGCTGCTCATTTTGTTTGTCCGTCTTTATTGATGATAAGTTATGTGAATCTTGCGGTAGATCTCAGCTTTATCACCCCATCGGAGATCCATTTGGACCTAAGAGCTTTTATGGAATAAAAGAGCGTTATGTTGAAAGCTTAAATCTATTAATTAGATTTTTTCCATTTTTTGAAAACAAGAAAAATCCTATGGCCCAAAGCTATGTCCGAAAATGTGAAAAGCGTTTTGCCGATTTAATTTCTGCCTTTAATTCTTTGGATCTTATCCAAAATAAGCAGCGCCAATTATTTTATGTTGAATGCAGAGAAATAATAAATGAACTTTTAATCTATGACGTTTTGTTGACAGATCTTCAGTCTATTTTAATTGAAAATGATAGTAGTTTGGTGGGCCAAGAGCTTTTGTTGTATACAGAAGAAAATGCTAAATTTCTTAACCCCCAAGATCCATGGCAAAAACTATTTTTAGAATATCGTTTTTGGGGATTACTAAGGGTTGAGTATTGTTTAAAGGTTTTTATTATTACGACCACAATTCTCATTATGGCCGTAAAATATAAAGATATTATTAGTTCGCAATTCGGTAAATGATCTTTCCTTCTTTTGGCTTATCGTTGTTATCAAGATTTGCCAATTGTCTTTGAGCCGCTGATTCTCCGGTCATTTGAGCAGCAAGTGCCAATGCAGATCCAGCATCAAGCCGACCGCCTGTAATACATTTTCCTTCCATTGTAATTTCTTTTCGTGCTGAAGCTTTTATGATCTCCTTAATTTTTTCGGTTGAAAGTTGTGGAAACTCAGCTTTTATAAGTGCTACTACGCCTGTAACGAATGCTGTCGCCTGACTAGTTCCCGTTAAGTATCCTGTTCTGCCATTTTGAAGTGATGATTTAATTCTGTAACCAGGAGCGAAGATATCAACAGTGGTACGTCCATAGTTTGAAGAAGATAAAATCTTAAGATCTTCATCGTGAGCTGTAACGGTAATAATATTTTTTAATCCGTAACTTGCAGGAAAATAAGCTTTTTTCTTATCGTCAATATTTGACTCTTCGTTTCCAGCTGCAGCAACCACTAGAATACCTTTTCTTTCAGCTTCTTTTAATACTTTTAGCTCTTCACTCGCAGCTTCTGGTCCACCACCTGAATAATTGATAACATCTACGTTGTGATCAACTGCATATTTCAATGCTTCAACAGTTGAATTTAAATTATCAACACCGGAAGCATTAGGATTGTAATATTTAAGTGCAAGTATTTTTACGTCAGGATAAATGCTCTTAATAATTCCTGAAACGTGAGTCCCGTGTCCATGATTATCAGTTGGAGCACCTTTTTCTTTTTTGTCTTTTGAAAAATCAACACCGAAATTTCCAGAATCAACCTTTCCATCTTCAACGAAAATATTTTTTTCTAAAAATGGATGATCGCGATCAATGCCAGTATCAACTACTGCCACGACTATTTCTTTTCTCTTTTTAAATCTTTTCCAAGCATCAAGTAAATTAATACTTGAAGGGTTGTTAGGGTTTACTCCCCAGCTTACATATGATGACGTTAGATCTTTTGGATCAAAATAAGCTCTCTCTTCAGTGATTCTCGAGGCCATCACTTTTGAGCTTGCAGATGTTGCTTGCGACATGGCCGAAAACGACATGGTCGCAATAACGTGTGCCAGAATGATCTTTTTGATGCTCAGCTTGTTCATAAATAATCCTTAATAGATCTTTGCGAAGAGGTCTTCGCTTAATTGATTCTCCAACTTAAAGAGCAAGCTTTAGGCCAAGAGAATCAACTGTCATATTAGCGATTTAGTTCAAGCGTATAGAAAACGATCGATAAAACTTTGAGAGGCTGTCCAAACTTTGGTCGATTCGATTATTTACAACATCCATAAAGGATATGTCCTTCAAATTCTACCAGAGCATTATAAGGATAGACTTCATCTGACATACCATCATTGCATTCAGATTTAACAATATTGAGTTCTAGTTTGTTATTGGCGTTATCTAGGGCAATTATTTGGAAGGCGAAGTCGCCTGTAGTACCTTCTGCATTTTTCATCGTTAATTTACTATAAATCTTTGGAGACTGAGCTCTTGGATCGTCAAAGCTTAAGCTACCAATTGATTTTGTTTTAATACCCCAAAACGGCTCAGTTCCAAAGCATTGAAGTTGAGGGATATTAGAAGCCAGGGCCAAAGTTGAAAAAGTACTGATAAAAATTAGGGCAAGTAGTGATTTCATTGAAGCCTCCATTATTAAAAATTGTTTTTCTTATATGCTAAAAATAACCAATTAAATTAAACAGTGAAAAAATGACACTGAAATATAGGCTCGAAACTTGCTCTCTATTTAAGGAAGCTCAGTAAACGGGCGAATCCTCAAGGAAGAGGAGTGCGAGGTATAGCATGAAAAATGGACTTATTAGATTTTATTTTCTATTCATTCTAGTCTCAATGGCCCTATTTTCTTGCGAGAACAAGGTTATTAGTCACGATAGAAAAGCTATGGAACAAGACATGCCTCCTAAAAAACCTAGCAGGCATTACTCGCGATCTAGTAATTTATGCTAAAAAAAAACCCTCATAAAGAGGGTTTTTTTATATCTAGAAATGTTGTGTGCCAGAGAAATTAATTAAACGGCTTTGATAAATTTTAAATTTTCTCGTTCTTGTTCTTCAGCATGGGTAATACAAAGAGTAGTCCATGGCTGATTCTCCAATCGCTTTTCGCCGATTGATTCATCACATTCTTCGCAATGCCCGTATGAGCCTTGTTCCATTCTATAAAGTGCTTCTTCGATAGCTTTAAGTTTTCCAAGCTCTCTTTGTCTCATATTAAAAGTGACTTGCTGATTAATTACGCTTGTAGCGAGATCAGCCTCGTCTGAAAGATCATCAGAAGAAACAGTTAAATCTTCATTTGAACGAAGAATTCCACCGTTCATGATTTTAATCTTAGCTTGAAGGAGTAGTGTTTTAAACTTTTCCATTTTTGCTTTCTCCACACATTCCTCCTTGAAAAAGAGTCTCTCATCTATGATCAACTCATTACTAATGTCATGCAAGTTATAAAATAACGCATGGGACGCAACAAATAAATTGTACACTAAAATTTGTTTTTGACACAAGGGAAAAAACTACC
>JAURXW010000185.1 GCA_030654205.1 Bacteriovorax sp. | reverse complement strand
CTTGTTATATTCAATAGTATATCTAAGTTACACTTTAACACATCGGTTATGTCAAAAAATAATTACGATATAGTAATTGAATCCATAAATTTATTTATAGATGAACATAAACCTAACAATTTTATTATTATCGATATGGACAAAGCACTTGGCGTTGGAGGTGTCGCGACAGCACTGGATACAAGAGGTTTTTATAGCTCAAAAAATCTTTACTCTATAGATTTTTTAAAAGAATACGCCATGATAATATCTCCATGTATACAATCAATAACAGGATCGATAAAAAAAGTTTTAGTTTTAGATTGTGATAATACATTATGGGCCGGAATATTAGGAGAAGATGGTCATGACGGCGTTAAAATGTCGGCACATTCCTATCCTGGAAATATCTATTATGAAATTCAAAGCCTTGCGCTTTCACTGAGTCAAAAAGGTGTTATTTTAGCCATTTGTTCAAAAAATAATATTGAAGATGTTAAAAAAATTATTATTGAGCGCAATGATTTTCAAATACCATTGAGTTCATTTTCCTCATTAAAGGTAAACTGGAAAGACAAAGCACAAAATTTAATTGAAATGGCCAGTGAATTAAACCTAGGCCTTGATTCTTTTATTTTTCTCGATGATTCTGATTTTGAAATCGAACTCATAAGACAAGTATTACCGGAAGTAAAATCAATTAAAGTTCCCTCCATTCTTGATCATTACCCCGAAATTTTTAGAGAGTTGATGAAAGAGTTTACTTTGCAAAAAGTAACCAAAGAAGATCTTCTACGTGCTCAAATGTATGAGGACGATAAATTACGAGAAAATAGCAATAATGAAAAAACCAACTTGGCTGAATATCTTTCAACCCTTGGAATCAAAATCACAATCGAATTAAACTCTAATAAAGAAATTCCTAGGATAAGCCAATTAACACTTAAAACTAACCAATTTAATTTTCGAACCCAACGATATACAGAAAGTGATATTATAAGAATGATGTCGGATACTCAGTTTAAAATATACTCTCTAAGTGTTGAGGACAAATTTGGCAAACAAGGTTTAACGGGATTAATAATACTTAAAATTAAAAATAAAAAAGCTTTTATAGATACTTTTTTATTAAGTTGTCGGATACTTGGGAGAACTATTGAAAATTCATTTTTAAACCATATTATCAATGAATTGAAAAAAAACGAAATTGAAATTCTTGAAGGTGAATACCTCCAAACTTTAAAAAACGAACAAGTGAAAAACTTTTACTCCAATTACGGCTTTCAAGCAGGAGCTGTAAATACCAATATCTTTGAATTAAAAATTGACCATTTTATTTTTAAGAAAGATATTAATTATATCGAGGTTATAAATGGAACAAAAAATTAAATATATCTTAAGCATTGTATTTGAGGTTCTAGAAGAAGATATCGATGGCAATTTCTCTAACGAAACAGTTGCAGGCTGGGACTCATTAAAACAGATGCAACTTGCAGAGGCTATCGAGGAAGAGTTCAATATTAGATTAACCGATGACAACATTGTTAATCTAAGGAGCTACAACATCATTCTTACGATTGTAAAAGAGCACTGCTAGACCTTTTGCACTAACTTATACTCATATTAAAAAATTCTTGAAACAAGAAGGGAATGCTTGGACAAAATTTTCTGTGAAAATGAGATGGCATTCTTTGAACACCTATCTGGCGATCGCAACCCACTTCATCGCCAATCGCAATATGCTCATCGAACTCAATTTGGACAAATTGTTGTTTACGGAATGTACGCCACTCTCTTTGGAATTGGGCAGTGGCTCAAAGGTAGAAAATGTCAACTTAAAAAAATAAAAGGGGAATTTCGGAAGCCCTTAGTTTTAAATGAATGTTACGTATTGGAATTTGTCGAAGCAGCTAGCAATGTTGAAATAATTTATAAAAAATCTGGCTCAATCTGTCTTAAAGTAAAGATTTTTTTTACTTTTGAAGAAAATTTTCCATTACCACTCACAAACGAA
Source organism: Bacteriovorax sp. (assembly GCA_030654205.1). Classification (GTDB taxonomy): domain Bacteria; phylum Bdellovibrionota; class Bacteriovoracia; order Bacteriovoracales; family Bacteriovoracaceae; genus Bacteriovorax. Next base: position 687 of record JAURXW010000185.1, on the reverse strand, counting down.
AAATTTACTCACGATAAACTCAAACAAAATGCTACTGAACTATCAATCCAAAACGAAGAAATATTTACAATAGATGAACCTTTTACCTACTCAGCAAATTGGGAAGCTTTTCAATCTTGCCCTATAAATTTTTTATTGATGAAACATCAACTGCCTACAGTGCAATGGAACTCCCTGCTCTGGTCAACCTACTACGTGGGAATGGAAAATCCTGGCAAACAGGCCCTCTTTTTATCGTTTGATGTAACTTTTGAAAAAGAGATAGAGCAAAACGAAGTGGTCTTCATTGAAAATATCACAATTAAACCAGTGCCTCGTTTTAATAAAATTATCATACTTGCAAAAAGCAAAGGAGTTAGTGCAATTCAATTAGAAACTTTTCATCGTCCATTAATAATCGACTGGTCAATTACACAGGTTCGCTCAATTATTGGAAGAAATAATATATTTTCCAGTGAAACAGTTCTAATCACTGGGGCAAGTCGTGGATTTGGAGCCGTTCTTGCTAAAGCCTTTGCACTCTGTGGAGCTCATGTTTTATTGAATTTTAATCATAGCAAAGATGAAGCTGAATTTATTGCAGCTGAAATTAAATCTCAAGGATTACTTTGCACTATTCTACAAGGTGATGCTACTTCGGCAGAAGCTTGGCAAAAAATTAAAAAAAAGCTTATTAATGATGGAATC
>JAURXW010000184.1 GCA_030654205.1 Bacteriovorax sp. | reverse complement strand
TTGACCGAAGCTACTGCTGAAAAAATAATTGAAACACCAAATGGAGGATTGGCCCCGGTCGCTCCAAAAGAATTAGCAACAACTAATAGTTCATTAACTGAAGGCATTAATACAATGCCTACTCCACAGGTTGGACCACAGACAGGCGTTATTACATCAAATGATTCTTCAAATATTGTTACTGATAATTCGACGGTCGAGACAAAAAAACGCGATAATAATTCACTACTAGGACTAAATGATAAAATTTCGGAATTAAATAAAAAATTGGCCACAACTGAGGGAGATTTGGATAAATTAAAAACCCAAAAAAATGATTTACCAATTGAAGATCTCGATAGAGTTAATAAAGTAAAAGAAGATAATAAAATCATTGCCAATTTAAAACAAGAAATTACAAAACTTAAAGAGGATGCCAAACTTGATCCCATAGATTCAAGTAATATGCCTTCAAACAATAACGAATCCCGCACTAGTGAAAGTGATGTCAACTCACTCAAAAGAATTTCTGATGATAGCAATAATGACGCTCAATATATTGCCAAAAATATAAGAGATCAAAGCTCTGAGAATGCCGTTAATACAAATGATACTTATCGTAGCGGAGCTACTAATTTGGCCGCAAATCAAAATGAAGCAAGTAAAGGTGCTTCTGAAAAAAATTTAGGATTAACGCTAACGAAGTTAAATGTAAGCACCAGTGACTTACTCAATACACCAATTAATCCTGAAGATTCAGAAATACTAAGCTTAATAGAAAATGCTGATGGGCGAGCAGTAATTATCCGAGAAGATGGAATATTAAAACAGGCCTTTTTGAAAAAAGATCCCACCGGAAAGTCCTATATACAAAAGATAGCTGTTAATATTAGTAAAGCTGAAGAAAAGAAGCTTTTAGAAGAAGCTGTTAATGCCAAAAAATCTTCCAAAGAACTTGGCCGTGACCCAGCGCGATTATACCAACTCAATTCTTTAATAAATGAGAGTGTTCAACGCAATAAGTAATTGAGCTTACTTTACACTTTAGCTCTTGCTCTAAGGCCCTAAAATTCTTAAACTAAGATTGTACTTTTATACACTTTAGTTCAAGAGGATTTCATGGACGTTATCGAGTCTCATATCGACGTAAACTCATCTGATTTTAAAGAAAATACAGCTTATCATTTATCGCTAAAAGCAGAATTAATTTCTAAGCTCAATAAGGTTAAGTCTGGTGGTGGTGCAGAACTAGTAAAACGGCATCACGATCGAAAAAAATTTCTTCCTCGCGAACGAATTGAAAAAATTCTTGATCTCGGTTCTCCTTTCATTGAACTCTCTACATTGGCCGCTTATAATTTATATGAAGAAGATGTTCCCTGCGCAGGATTAATAACAGGCATTGGCAGAGTCCACGGAATTGAATGTCTCTTTGTTGCTAATGATGCCACTGTAAAAGGTGGAACCTATTTTCCGATGACGGTAAAAAAACATTTACGTGCACAAGAAATTGCGTTGGAAAATAGTCTTCCTTGCATTTATTTAGTTGATAGTGGAGGAGCTTTTTTACCTAAGCAAGACGAAGTTTTTCCAGATAGAGATCATTTTGGCAGAATCTTTTATAACCAGGCCCAAATGAGTGCACGTGGAATTTCACAAATTGCAGTTGTCCTTGGTTCTTGCACGGCCGGTGGTGCCTATGTTCCTGCGATGAGTGATGAAACTATTATTGTCAAAGGCAATGGGACAATTTTTTTAGGAGGCCCGCCGTTAGTCGCTGCGGCCACGGGGGAAATTGTAACGGCCGAGGATTTAGGTGGAGCAGATGTTCACACTCGTATTAGCGGTGTAAGTGATCACTTGGCCCACGATGAAGAAGAAGCTTTTATCATTACAAGAAATATTATAGAGAATTTAAATTATAAATCTCCTGGAAAATTACAAGGTCTTCGTGAGACCAAAGAAAGTAAAGCCCCTTTATTTGACGTTAATGAACTTTACGGAATTATTCCTAAGGATACTCGAAAGCCTTTTGATGTAAGAGAAATAATTACTCGCCTAGTTGATGGATCTGAATTTCATGAATTTAAAGAACGCTATGGAGTAACGCTTGTTACTGGCTTTGCTCGCATTCATGGTCAACAAATTGGGATCGTCGCAAATAACGGAATTTTATTTTCAGAGAGTGCACAAAAAGGAGCTCATTTTATTGAGCTTTGTGGACAACGAAAAATTCCACTTTTATTTTTACAAAATATCACAGGTTTTATGGTTGGCCGCCAATATGAAAATGAAGGTATCGCCAAGCATGGAGCTAAGATGGTGACGGCCGTGTCCACAGTTCAGGTTCCAAAATTTACGGTTATTATCGGTGGATCTTTTGGTGCCGGAAATTATGGCATGTGTGGAAGAGCTTATTCGCCAAGATTTTTATGGATGTGGCCCAATGCCCGCATTTCAGTAATGGGCGGAGAGCAAGCGGCGAAAGTTTTATCGACTGTAAAACAGCAAGGTCTCAAGGCTGCCGGAAAAAATCCAATGACAGCTGAAGAAGTAATAAGTTTTGAAAAACCAATTTTAGACAAATATGAATTAGAAGGAAGTCCATATTATTCCAGCGCAAGACTTTGGGATGATGGAGTCATAGACCCAGCGCAAACCAGAGATATTTTAGGACTGGCAATTGCGACTTCGCTTAATTCTGAAATAGGAAAGCCAAATTTTGGCGTTTTTAGGATGTAATAAATATGAATTATAATAAACAAATTGACTCTCGTGGAGTGGCGACCATTACAATGAATCGGCCAGAATTACATAATGCTTTTAATGATGAGATGATTACTGATTTAGTAAAATGTTTTAAGGAGCTCGCTTTAAATGATTCGGTTCGATTAGTTGTTTTGACCGGAACTGGAAAATCATTTTGTGCTGGAGCAGATTTAAATTGGATGAAAAAAATGAAGGATTATTCTTTTGAAGAAAATCTTTTAGATGCTCAAAAATTAGCTGAGTTATTTACAGTAATTAATAAGTTTAAAAAACCAACAATTGCCAGAGTTAACGGAGCGGCCCTTGGTGGAGGAGCTGGTCTCTTGGCCTGCTGTGATTACGTGATCGCTGTTGATACGGCCTTAATGGGTTTTACAGAAGTGCGTTTAGGTTTACTTCCGGCCGTGATTTCTCCTTTTGTCATTGCAAAAATTGGAGAGAGTCAAGCGCGAGCAACTTTTATGAATGGAGTTCGCTTTAACACTAACCGAGCAATGATGATGGGTCTCGTTCATCAGATCTCTTCTTTTGATAAACTAGATGAAGACCTGGAAGTCATTATCAATGATTTTCTTCAAGCCGCTCCAATGGCATCATGCATGGCCAAAGAATTAATTGCAGAAGTGGTGAGAAAAAATACAATCGAAGACGCTCGGATTTATACATGTGAAATGATCGCGAAAGTCAGAACCGGTAGCGAAGGACAAGAAGGAATGAATGCATTATTAGAAAAAAGAAAGGCCAGTTGGTTATGAATAAAATTAAAAAAATATTGATTGCCAATAGAGGTGAGATTGCTTTGAGGGTTATTCAAACAGCTCGGGAAATGGGGATTAAAACGGTTACTGTTTTTACCGATGAAGAACGTGGGTTGCCACATTGTTCAGCGGGGGATGAATCATTTTGTTTGGGGGCGGGGGCGCTTAAAGATACTTATTTGAATCAGGAAAAGATAATTGGGATTGCGCGGAGTTGTGGTGCGGATGCTGTGCATCCTGGATATGGATTTTTGTCAGAGAAATCTTCCTTTGCAAAACTCTGTGTTGAAAATGATTTAATTTTTATTGGCCCAAGCCCTGAATCAATTGATTTAATGGGAGACAAAAAAACTTCTAAAATTAAAATTCAACAATTGGGTGTGCCATCTATCCCTGGTTATCATGGCGAAAATCAAGAGATGACCCATTTGATAAATGAATCGCGTAAAATAGGATATCCTCTTTTAATTAAAGCCTCCGCTGGTGGTGGTGGAAAAGGGATGAGAATTGTTAATGCAGAAAATGAGTTTCAAGCGGCCCTTGAAGGGGCAAAACGAGAAGCGCTTAATGCTTTTGGCGATGATACTGTTTTATTAGAAAAATATATAACTTCTCCTCGGCATATTGAGATTCAAGTGATGAGTGATCAACACGGAAATCACTTTCATCTTTTTGAAAGAGAATGCTCAATTCAACGTCGCTACCAAAAAATTCTTGAGGAGTCTCCAAGTCCTGCTCTTTCTCCAGAGTTAAGGGCCAAGATGACGGCGGCTGCTCTCAAAATTACCAGAGGGATTAGTTATATCGGGGCCGGAACCATTGAGCTGATTTTAGATACCGATGGAGAGTTTTGTTTTTTAGAAATGAACACTCGTTTACAAGTTGAACATCCTGTTACTGAAATGGTCACTGGACTTGATCTTGTTAGATTGCAAATATTAGTGGCCCAAGGTGAGAAATTACCTTTTGAGCAAAATGATATTAAACAAACTGGACATGCAATTGAAGTCAGACTTTATGCGGAAGATCCAGATAATGATTTTCTTCCCTCGATTGGAACAATTAAAAAAATTGGTTGTACAAATTTGCGAGATACTCGTCTTGATTGTGGCTATGTTGATGGCAACGAGGTGACCATTTCATTTGATCCTATGCTCGCCAAACTTATTTCTTGGGGTGAAAATCGCAATCTCGCCGCCGATAAATTAAATTTAGCTTTAAATGAAGTTGTATTTTTAGGTGTAAAAACAAATAGAGATTATCTGAAACGAATTTTATCGTTGGCAGAATACCGTCAAGGTCTAACCTATACT
>JAURXW010000183.1 GCA_030654205.1 Bacteriovorax sp. | reverse complement strand
ACTGCCCTTCGGGTCTATGTAGATGAGTGCTTGTTTCTTTTGCAGACAGTTCTCCTGCAAAATGTTAATCAGATTGCTTTTCCCCCAACCACTGGCCCCCACAATAAAAGTATTTTTACTTGGATCAAAATATTGCAAAGGATAAGGTCTCTCAAGATTTATGGCCCAACCCAAATGGGCCTGATCTAATGTTTGCCTTTCACAATCAAGCATTGAAGTATCAATTCTCATATAGTTTTGCTTTACTCCAAGGCTTAAACCTCCTGCCCCCTTTAGCAGATTTGGAATTTGCATTGATCCTTTGGTAATTAACATTTGAAAAAGCTCTGCCACAGCTTCAATCAGTGGAGTAAAAAAATCTCCTGCTGGATTTGCATTTTTTGAACTACTCATAATCCACCTCCCAAGCTTTGTGTTGTTCTACCGTAATGGCCTTGCCATTTTCTAAATGTTCGACTCGTTCAGGTATGTCATGCTCAATAATAAAAGGTGTCTGAACCTTTCCCTTTAAGTGATCCGGCAATGGGCCTGATTCGAGCTTGTACTTTTTTGAATCCGTCGGTGTAATGGTTACTGCTTCAATCCTATTGATTGGAGCAAATGATTCAGCTTTGGGTTTTTGTGTCCCTCCTGTTGGCATCATTGAATGAAGCTCTCTGTTTTCTGGATCATCCATAAAAAATAGGTATCCCAACGCAACACCAACCAAGGCGCCAAGACTTCCCCATACTGCCATATTGGGAGCAATAGATTCTTTGTTAGGACTCAATGTTGCGCTTCCGACAATTCCAAAGGTGATTCCTGTCACCCCTCCGTAGAAAACAGACTTCCTCATAGTCGAACATGACGTAGTTATTAATAGGAGCGAGCTTAGGAATAAAATCTTTAAGGCACCTCTAATTTTTTTAGTATTCATTTTCTAAACCTCTCATGAAAATAAATTAAAACAGGCCTTCCCGCTAAAATGACGGCCTTAGCTTCTTTCGTTTTCATCTCTGAGTTCATAAGTTCATTGGTTTCATCAAGAGAATTCAAAACACCATTAGCAAGGCGATTTTTGCGATTGTTAATGGCCAGTTCACCTAATGGCGAGGCAAGTCTTTCGGTACTTAACTCAATTAATCCCTTTGAAAAAGCAGTTGCGACCGCTCCTGCGACATACTCTTCTTTTCCCGTATAGACTTCATCTGCTTTAAGTCCGCTTGAACCATCAACATTTAAAAGGCTGACTTGCACCTCAAATTCTTCTGAGTCATTAGGAGTACTTAATTTATTACACGCCGACATGACCCTTTTTAATTTAGTTACTCCTTTGCAGCTAAATCTAGTGCCAGATGGCAGAGCTTCACCGTCAAGGACTTCAACTAACAAAGGTGACTCTAAGTTGGTAGACACGACTGAGTTTAATAAAACTCCTTTAATGACAGTGCCTGTTTTAAAGTCATACTGATTAGTAAAATCCCATACGCCTGATCGCTCCTGAAACTTCCCAAGTAGGCTTTCAATTTTTTGGCCTTGCTGATTTAATTTCAGCACGGCCGAATCTAATTCACTTGAAGCTTTGGGAGATTTCTTTGTGCCACTGGATTTTATAACTCTCGTTGCGTCTTTTTTAACCTTTGGAGCAAACACGCGAAGCTCTGCGTCTTCGGCATAAACACCTGATGCCAATAAAATAATGACAGAAGCAACAACAAGTTTTTTAGCTTTCATTAATTCCATACCCGTTGGTTGTTAATAAGAATTGGGCTTCCTTTTGAGAAATACCCATCTCGAACAACTTCTTCGCCATTCACATTGATGGGATTTTTAGATTTATTCACAATCCATGATGAAGTTTCACCTTCCAGGATTTTGTATGTGTCAGTCTCAATCTTTTTTTCAAAACTCCTGTTAATAGCTCCCTCGTAAATATTAATGAAAGAGTGAGACTGATCTGCCCTCTGACTCGCTAGAACTTCTTTGAGTTTGAACTGATAGTGATGATCCTTAGTGATCACAATCATGTCAGTTTCACCAAAAGGCTTTAGTGGCCTTACCACGACAATCTTTTTATTATTTGCCCTATGTAGATCAAAATCGCCCTCGCGTCCGACACTGACGTACTCGACTGGTTCGTCAAAAACCAAAGTCGTTGGATGCGAAATACATAAAAACAAATAGATCATGCTTTTTGTTAAAATATAAAAATTCATTAACTATTCTCCTTTTCAAAAAATTCATTCTCAGTAATTTTTTTTACCTTGTAGTAATATTTGAAATCTTTTGATTGATCGAAAAAATAATCAAAAGCGCGCAATCCCGTTTTAGTTTTCACTAAAACCTTGCAAGTTTCGTCACTTGCCCAGATGGCAGAAATTGTTTCTTCACCATCAAAATAAAGATTTTTATAATTATCAGCGGCCACCAAACCGAAAAGACTTTCTGTAACGATTTTCTTTGAAATTTTCTTGTCAATTAATTGACTTGTGACAAGCGAACAAAAATCTCTTTTGGAAGCGTCAAACGTAAGCCCTTCTGCTTCTGTTATAAAAAGTTGCTTGCTGACATTGAATAGTGACATTACTAGGACAATAAGAGTGATCAGGACATTGAACTTTAAAAGTAAGCTTATTTGTTCATCTTTAATTTTATCCTTAAATAATTGTATTCCTCCCATATGGCCTCCTTATACTCCTAAACTGGGTTTTAAATTTGGTCTTTGCATAAACGGTCTTTTAGATACTACTTTTTCCCGTGGTTTCATTTTCTTTCTCTCCAATACAAGCTCACCATTTTTATCGTGATGCTGTGGAATTGGATTTAAAACGTGCGGTGTCCGATTCTTTAAAAAGCTTCTCGCTTCGGGAATTTGGCGCTTCATCTTCGCCTGCGTATTACGCTGAATATTTCTTTGGGCCAGATATTCTCTCGCTTCTTTCTTATAATCACCGAGAGGTAAAACCGAACGATTGGCAAATGGAGTAGCTTGTGCCGTATAGCTTTTAACGTCAGACATTTTTTTATCTTGATATTGCTTCAAGTTTTGGGCCTCTTGAACTCTTCCCATTTTTGCCAATGAATTTTCTTTCCTGTTCATCACGGCATCAGCACCAAGCACAACCTTTTCTGAGAATGAAGTTTTTTTCATTCCATCTTTAAAATCCGTTAATCCGCTTTTCAATTTGTCAGTGCCGCTTGAACTTGTAAGAGTGTTCAATGTTGGCCCGATGCCTTTTGTCTGACTGATCTCGCTCGCCCTGTTTGAGACTGATCCTTTAATCTTATTCATCAGTGGTTTTGTGGTACTGCTATGAACCGCACCGCCGATCATTTGAGATTTGCTCCCAATAAATTTAGAAGCAATTGAAGCACCTCCAATCATTGTTGACATAGCGGCCATCTGACCTAGGTTTTCGGCCACACCAGAGACACCACTGTCATTCATAATTTTTGAAGTGATCATTGGAGTCAGAAGCAAAATGATGGTCATCACTAGAAGTTGAATTAACGATTCAAGGTTTTGAACAATCCCACCCGAATAAGTTTTAAAAAATGCATCTGAATCGCCAATAAGAGCGAGAACAATCGCTACCACAAAGGGCATAATGATGCACCAAAGACTAGTCTTCACGGCCCCGGTCAGACTCTTGGACGTTATTGGGAGAATACTTAAGACCGCACATAATCCAAACAGGGCAATCGTCAGATGATAAGTTAGACTATAGAGCTGAGTTAATAAAAAGAAGGCAACATAAGATAAAAGAAAAATGATCATGACAATGGGATCAGTGACCACCATTTTTACAATGTTGGTGAGTCTACTCCATATTCCAGGCTTTACTCCGTCAATAATTTCGCCCTTGGCATTTTGATAGGCCATTAAAAATTTGTTTTGCGGAGAATAGCGCCCCAAAAGTTCAGAACTCACTTTCAAGCTAGTATCTACGGCCTCTATATGAATTGGCACTAAAAGCTTAATAGCAAGAAAAGCAATTACTGATCTCTTAGCTACACTCTTGAAATCGAAGTTAGTGAAATACTCGACAATCATTCCGATATAAAAAGCTGGAAGCAAAAATAAAAGTGCCGACTGATTTAAATAATTACTAAGCCCTAAAACTTGAGGATTAGTGACCAACAACAAATCTTTGAGCATTGATGAGCCAATCATAAGCTATTCCTTCCAGATCGTTTAATTGAAGGAATTTGATAATACTGATCGCGTTCATCTTTTTTTATCGCTTCATCTTTTAGTTCGCGATTTAAAAGCTTATTTTGCTCTGTAAGCTTTTCTGCGATTACGGCATTCATCTGATTGCCTTCAACCTGTGCCTTATAGGAAAGCGCCGTATTTTGGGCCATCATTTTCTGTGCCTCGTTGGTCGAATGGACTTCACCGGAGCGAATCACTTGATTGTTGGCAAATCCTAGCTCTTGATTTGAACTTCGGATTTTTTCACCAATAACATTTTCCGCTACTTCATTTCTGGCCTCATCACTTCGATATTCACTGATCATGGCCTTTAATGATTCCGTTTCACTTTTTAAGGCCCTAATCGCCGAATTTAATCCTTCCAAATCTTTTGGATCACGTTTGGATAGTTCAACATAGTTTTGAGCAATATAATTAATTCTCTCGGCCCTAAAATACTGATCGCGAGCAATCTGATTATATTTCTCCATTAACCCGGTGTACTTTTCTGCATTACTGACCAGTTTTTCTAATTCATTTAACTGGGACGCAGTATTTGTTACTAAATTAAAAAGCAAAGCTGTGTCGCTATCAGGAACAAATATTGTTGATGCATGGGCCTTCTGCATGTTTGCCAATACAAGTCCTGTAAGAGCGAAAGAAGAAGTTATATAAACTAAAAATAATAAATTACGCACAGATGCCTCCATTAAAATATTTAAAATCTACATAACGATCGACAATGTCAAAGAAGGGAAAGAAATCAGCATAATGAGCATAAAAGCGATCAAACAATTCTCGATCTTTGTGATAGCTGGTGAATAGTTCATACTCCAAAGGTTCTGGATAAAAACGAGCAGACTTTCTATGAAGTTCCGTTTTTATATAAAACTCCGAGTAGACTTTTCTTTTAGTTGATAGGGCTTTGATTTTTTCAAGATCAAAGCTATCAAGCTCGCTAGATTCTTCAGCACTTTGCTGAAAGAGAATTTTAGTTGTCGAAAGCTTGGCGATGACTTTACCCATCTCAGTGGCACTAAAATCATCGAGTCCCTGAGAAATTGCAATGGCGCTGGCGCCTGATTTTCTAAAAGTTCTAAAACATTCGGCGATATATTCAGCATTGTTGGATAAAAAATCCCAAACCTCGTCAAAGACAAATATTCTTTTGCCGGAAAGCGCTTTAAAGGCCTCTATTAAAAAGATAATAAGTGGTGCCTTGATTTTGTCTGGATATAAGCTCGTATCAACGTAAGTGAATTTAGATAAATTTCGCTCAACACTATCGAAATAATCCCATAACTCTGAAAAATACAATTCAAAGTCTGGTATCTGTGCCGATATTTTTAGAATTAAATCCTTAAATGTTGCAACTGACTCAAGATTTTCTTGAATGAGTGAAAAGATTTTACCTTCCATTTTGGCACTTAACTCCTCAGCCGGAATTACACTAATAATGAGTTCTTTCAAATAATGAGGAGACTTAAATTGCAGAGGATTAAATGAAAGACTTAAGCTTTCACCGCCGTAATATTGGGCCGTTTTTTTAAATGAATTTCCCAGATCAAGCACTACCGCCGAGGCGTCACTTGCAAGTTCATCAACTAATATTTTCTGGGCAATCATGGACTTTCCAGCCCCTGATTGACCAGAGATCAGCACATTAAAATTTAATGCAGATTCATCAAACAGATTAAAATAAAGCGGATTTCCTCGACTACTTAAAAACTCAATTCCTTCCTGATGAATAACGTCGTGTTTCAATGGAAGCATATTCACCAGAAAGGTGCTTGGAGTTTGATGAGATCGCTTAAACTTAGGGGGCATTCCAAACAAGATCGACGGGAAAAGCTCATAAAGGCCTTCCGCTTCTATGTATGGAGTAAATTCTGCTTGTTTTAGAAATCCTACAAGTTCTTTAGTCTTTTGGTTCAGCTCAATTTGTGTATCAGCCTTTAAAATAAACCATGCTTCTACTTCAAACAGATTTTCTGTACCCTCCATCATCGCTTCAGTAATTTTCTCAGCTTCAACAAAACTAGCTTCACTCTCAATATTTCTAATATTGGAATAAAGGTTCGAGTGATGCAGTTTTCGTTGAGTGTTTACCCGTCGTTTTGAAATTAGGGGATCGAGCTTTCTAAAGAAGACGCAGGAGTCCCCATAATACATGAGCGCCGAAGGCATAAGTTTTTTAGAAAATTCATAAAGATTAATCAAACGGATATACTTCCCGTTAATATTTACGAAATCTTCTCCCAAAATCGCATCGCAATTGGCCGTGTCGTCATCAATAATTTGCTGATTGACAACACCCGCGTTTGGAATTGCAACAAGCTGAATATTAGGAAAACTCAAATCCTCTTCAAAGTTTGTTTCTAAATAAATGACTTCACCTAATGAATAAAATTTGTAGAAGTAATTGTCGTTGGAAGTGGAAGTCTGACTGAATCCCAAAAGATCAGTTATCTTATTAGTCTTTTTAAAATCTACTTCATCTTTCTTAACCAATAACTGATTTAGACTGACTCTCAAATCGTTTAGAAAATTTGAAACGCCATCAATGCTCATTTGCTCCACATCAGTAGGGATGAGCTTATATACTTTTGATTTTTTCATTGATTACACTCCATTTAATTAATTTTTTTCTTTTCAGTTGAAATTCAAAATAACGGCGAGGAAAAAAACTCCTCGCCGATATTAATCCAAGATAAAAAAGAATAGTTGCACCTAAAATTACTAACTGACTCGCACCTAATATTTGCATGACGACCATCACGAAGCTTAAGCGAAATAAATCTGAAACGCTCACACCCCAGATAAGAGGTTCGTTTTTCAAAAAGCTTGGGTAAGTTGCTATTAAATTTTCCATTTATCCCACCACATTTTTGAGCCAATTAAAGACTGAACTTCCACCAAGTGATATAAGTGCGGCCATTAGAGTGGTTGACATAAACTGTGCTCCTCTCGGATGTCCCACAATCATAAATATGGCCGAAATCGCAAATCCCAAAGGCACTAATAAATTGGCAAGATTTCCCGTCTTCGTTGAAAGATTGGTGGCTATGGATTCTAAATCACGAGCAACTGCCGGATTGCTCATTAGCAAATAGGGAATAATATAAAACCCGTATTTGATTGGAAGCGTGATTATCTTTTTTAAGTTTTTTAAATTCATAAATCTCCCTTAGTTGTAATAGTTTTCAATCGAACTGCTCAAGCCAATTGAAATTTCTTGATAATAAGACCCTGATGCGACGTTGGTTATCGGATAAGGCCATCCACGTTGATGTGCCTGATTAATCCAACCTAAAATCTCATCAAGATTTCTTGTTTCATTAGATAATTGAGTTTGATACTTTTCTGCAACCGCAGGAGTATTAAACGGGCATCCACCAAATCCTTGCCAAATGCCTCCCACGTCAACAAGCTTGACTCCAAAAAAATTACTTCCGGCAAAAGATCGCACTTTTAATGAAAGAGTGTTCTCATCCACGTCATTTATTTCTTTTATTGCTGAAATATTATTGATAGTGACATGAACTCCGACATCGGTTTTTGACAGGAGAATCTTTTTTTCTTTTAAAAGATCAACTAATCGATAGGTTTCACCATTGATAATCAGATCGAGTTTTTCTCCTTCTCCAAGAAGATCGGGGGAAAATAAAAACCCTTCGTTATAATCTTTGAAGACATTTACATCCCAAGTGCAATTCATCGCTAACTGAATGCAGTTTTTCCCACAGCTACCACCTGGACGATTGAAAACCTCCTGCTGTTTAGTGACAGTTCGCCCGAAACGGTTAATTGGGTGTAAAGTAAATTCAACTTTTGAATTAGGAGTAATATTACCCAGCGGCAAAATTGATTCCGATTTATTTCCGTCAATTTTAGGAACATAAGAATAAATACTTTCTTGGGTCTGCTCTGAAAGATCACTTCCGGTTATATAACTTAAAATGATTCTGTCAGATGGAGTATAGCCATGATCTAAGAAATTTTCTTTGAATTCATTGGTCATCACAAACCATTTACCAAGCTTGTCTTTATCCTTCACTTCTTTTAGATGAGTAAAACTTGTAAGATTGTTTTCAAACTGGCCTATCTTTAAAAGTGCGTCCTCCTTCACCTGATAATTTTTATCAAAGACGGCCTTTAAAATATTTTGAAACGAAACGTTACGATTGGTTGCCACATAATAAATCTTTTCTTCTAATGGCGTTTCGTACAAAACAGGAACGGACTTGGCCTTAATGGATGCAAGAAGTGTTTTATAATTTGTGGTCATCGACGGAATTTCAAAATCTTCAACTTCCGAAATAATAAACTCGCCACGCTTAAAGAAACTCTCTTTCAAAAGCCCTACGGGCGCATGATCAATTACCACATCAAATGATTCATAGACTCCGCTTTGAAAATGTCGGTCGATATTAGTAGAGGCAAGCACTTCATGGTTTTCAGTCTCATGATTTAAGAAGTAGAAGTTAAGTTTTAGATTCTTTATCTCCTTAAAAAATGCTGACTCATTTAATTTTGCTTGGTTTGACAGCGTGATCTTAATATCATCTATTACATTCTGATCATTGAAAATATCTCGATACTTAATGGCCTCGACGTGAAAGAACTTAGGATCAATCTCTGGATAACTTACCCAAGACAGGTCATGTTCTTCAAACACTCCTTGAGTATGAGACGAAAATCGTCCGAAACTGGCGGCAGTTTTTAAAGCATGATTACGAGCAAAGACATTACCCACCCGAAATTTAAAATCGGGGTTGGTGTCTTTGACAACTGTATCAATCACGAATGACTTTTGATCTTTTATGGGATCAGTGTTTTTCTGATGATAAAAAACTTCAATGTTGTAATTTTGAAGAAATCTAACTTTTAAATCAGGAAGTTCCGCAACGAAAGGATTGCGCCCTAAAGCGACTTCTTCTCCATCTTTTACGCCGTCACCATCACTGTCGCCGTTAGGATCAATTTTGAGTTCATTGATTCCCGTTATGACTTGTGGATTTAATTTTTCATTACTTTTAAACGAGCATGAAACAAAAGTTGTCAAAGCCAGACAAAGCAGTGCCCATGTTGTAAATAATTTTAACTTCATAATTTTCTCCTCTGATTATTAAATAAATTGGTATTTCTAAAATCCATCTACGTTTGGCAAAACGACTGGGCCAGTTCGTTCTTCAGGAAACATACTTAAATAAATTGGTTCAGGAAGTAGATCAAAATTTAATTCAATAACATTTTGTGATGACAGTGCCTTGCCACTTCCAATGATATTCCAGAAATATTTATTTCTTGATTGCTGATTTTTGTTCAACTCTCGGCTCATAAGCATAAATTTTGAAGAGTCATATCTATTCATGACCATAAAGAATTTATCGTTCACGAATGTCCACAGTCTTACAGTGTAAGTTTCCTGACCTTCCATTAAATATGCCATCCCTACATTTTTTGTTCTTGCTAACTTCCCCTCATTGTTTCTTTGGGCTTTGATAATTTGAAAGCGGTAACATTTTTGTTGGTTTAATTGTGTAGCTTGTATTGTTTGTTCCATGTTAATTCCTTCCCATTAGGTTTTTTGTAATTTGATTTTTCCGAGAAATTTTTTGCTCATAAAAAATAAGCGAATTATTTTTTCATTTTATTGCCTTGAAATTATTCTCCTTTTTGAAATTAGTTTTTCTTTCGGTGATGACATCGGTAAGTGAATCCCAGTTGCATCCTTGGCAGTACGGATGCTTTGTCGCTAGCAGGAGACGATTAATTGTTTTGCACCTCGGGCACTTAAAACGATAAGTGCTGATTGTATTTTCTGATCTGAAATTCCCGTCCATGTAACCTCCAACGTGTGACGATGTTAATATTCATGAAGGTCTATAGAGCAAGGACGTGCCAAGAATTTTTGAATTTAAAAAATTGCTCTGTGAAGTTCGCTAATAGTTTGGAATGAATTAGATAATTGGATATTTGGGAAATGATTACTGCGGAGTGAAGGTTCTCTCATTTGTGAGGGCCATTATTAGAAATGAGAAATTATAATGAGAAAGATTTGCATTAAATTATTTGCGGACTTTTTTTTGATCCATCTGACCAGCTTTTTTAATAACAGTCAGGTGAAGGGAGGGGAGACATGCAAGCTTAACAACTCAGCTTTGGGCCGTTGCTTGGCCTACTTAAAGGTAGGCTTGTGCCATCAAGGCTCAGGAATCACGGACAATCAGCAACTTGCAACCATTGGTTTGAAAATAGACAAAATTCTTCTGGTGAAATAACATTTTAATATGCAAAAATTTTCTCAGCACCCAGTTATATATAATCCTCTATGGCCACAATATTTTCTTGAGGTAGCTGTTCAAATTAAGAAAGCACTAGGTGAAAATGTGGTTAGAATTCACCATGTCGGAAGCACGGCGATTCCTGGCTTGATGGCAAAGCCAATTATCGACATCCTCGGTGAGGCAGAGGATATTAGCAAGATTGCTTGCAGTGAAAAAATAATGGAAATACTAGGGTTTGAATTCAAAGGAGAATTTGGAATTCCACAAAGAGCATACTTTAGTAGGAAAAATAATATTGCGGTCCATCTTCATATTTTTCCTGAAAATCATTTTCAAGTTGAGAAGCATCTTATATTTCGTGATTATCTCATAGAACACCAAGAAGCTGTTAATGCTTATCAACAAAAAAAAGAGGAACTACTCAAGATTTTTCCACATGATCGAGAAGCATATCAAAATGGTAAAAACGATCTTATCGTTGAGCTAACAAGATCTGCATATATTTGGAAAGGCAAGTTACCTCCTAAATATCTCTAACCACTAGTCCTCAATAAAAACTTTGGTCATAAAAATATAGAATAAGCTCACTGCCAACGAAAAATTAGGCCATTTTTTTGACTTTGGATTGAAAATCAAAGACTTCAAGGACTTCCGGCTGCTTATTTCATTTCAACAATAACCACCGAAATAATTAGTTAGTGGCGACATAAACCTAAAATTGAAAACGAATTGAATTCTCTTATACTTAACAGTAACCTTCTAATATGAAATATTTTTTGATTATGGCATCTGCTTTATTGTTAATGACCAATACTTTTGCTCGTGAAGTTGCTCTAACCTTTGATGATTGTCCTCGTAAATCGGGGCCAATTCTAAAACCATTGGATCGTGACTTAATACTTGTAAAAGAACTGAAAGAAGCTGGTATTACCGCCGCATTTTTCTGTAATTCACCAACCCGTGAAACTGACGGAATCGAACGTCTAAAACTTTTTGCAGCCAATGGACATTTAATTGCTAATCATAGCGCTAGTCATCCTGACCTTAACAAAGTTAGTATTAGCGACTTTACAAAGAATATTGATCAAGCAGATGCAGAGCTTCGATCACTTCCGAACTTTCGTAAATGGTTTAGATTTCCGTTTCTTCACGAGGGACAGAACTCAAAGGACGTTGAAGCCGTCCGTGCTCACTTAAAGAAAAATGACTATACAAATGGATATGTCACCGTCGATACCGAAGACTGGTATGTTGATGAAATACTCAGACAAAAAGTCGCGTCTGGAAAGAGTTACGATAAAAGCCGTCTCTGTCATGTTTATGCTAAAATGATGGCAGATGACGGTGATTTTTTTGACAAGATGTCTGTAGAAGCGCTGGGCCGATCAGTTAAGCATGTCATCCTACTTCACGAGACGGATTTGAATGCAATTTGCCTGAGCTCACTTGCTAAAGAATATAGAAATCGAGGTTGGTCTTTTATTTCTCCCGATATCGCTTACAAAGATCCTATTGCCTCTACAGAGCCATTATCCACAACGAAATTAAATGAAGGCCGCGTTTTCGCTTTGGCGAAGGAAAAGGGTTATTCCGGGCCTACGCAAAAGACATGGGGTAAGGTGCTTGAGATAGAGCAGGAATTAAATAAGCAGCAAGTTTGGCGCTAATTAAGAGCGCTTATGTAAGCCAAAAACCACTAAAAAAGCCAACAACTGACAAAATTGAGAGCTAAGAAATTTAATACAAAATCAAAGGCTGGGAACAAAAATTCCGGCTTTTTTGGCTTTTGTTTCATCAAGGCGAACAATTCATACCGCTTCGGACAGTTATCAACTATTAAGTCAAAATCACAGACTTTTTGGAGTGTCGATTTTTTTTACACTCAATT
Source organism: Bacteriovorax sp. (assembly GCA_030654205.1). Lineage (GTDB taxonomy): Bacteria > Bdellovibrionota > Bacteriovoracia > Bacteriovoracales > Bacteriovoracaceae > Bacteriovorax. The sequence goes on along the minus strand of JAURXW010000183.1, from coordinate 3,639 downwards.
GTAAAGTTTTCAATTTTCGTTTCCGCAACTTTTTTTATGGAATAATGACATGAACAATTATTAATTATAGTGATCCCGCATAAGAAGGATACGATAAACAAAGGAAAATTTATGAAGGTTATACTTGTTGGAATTATGACTTTATTAAGTATCAATTCATTTGCATATGACGGTGGTTTATTGAAACCTAATTGCATTGCCGTAAATATTATGGCTCAAGATCCAGCGGCACAAGTAGTGGCTAAAGAACTTGATAAGCTTAATATTGATAACAAAAGAGTTGTTGTAAAAACAATTTCTGGCGAGCCTTATATTAGAATTATTGTTATGGGAAAAAATGGAGCATTGAAATTAAATGCACATCATAAACCGTTTTTCAGACTCAATAAGGATTTAGAAAGTCTGTTAAGAAATGAAGAAATTGCCAACGCAGGTATTAATTTCGAATTTATTACAATTGCAGAATGCCTTGAAACTTTCAACCTCTTCTAAAGCTCGCATTTTTTAAAGTTAGCAAAATCGATACAAAACCCAAGGCCAGAAAAAAATCTGGCCTTGGGTTTTGTGCCCCGTAGCTAAGACAAAGAAATCCCATACATGACCTAACTTTCATCTATTAGGTTTCATCACCTAGAATTATAAAGAGATCTAACAAAACACTACTGTCCAGACGACCTAGCTTCGTCATATTCCATCATTGTCCTATGTAAAAAATTCATATGTGTTCGCAAGGTGCCGACACTATTGTTCGCACGCAGTTGTGAGAAATTATACTTATGGTATATCTGGTTCATGATTTATGAATACGAAAACTATAGAGATTTTTTAAGGTCAACGCTTGCAGAAAAGTGCAGTAACAACCGCGCCTATTCGCTTAGGGCCTTTGCAGGACATATCAATATAAGTCCATCAATGCTTTCTGATGTATTGAAGGGAAAAAGGCATTTGTCGGCCGATATGGCACTTAAAATTGCTGATTGCCTAGACTTAAAGATCAAGGAAAAAGATTATTTTTACAATCTTGTTTTACTTGAATCAGCTAAGAGTTTCGAATTGAAAGAGGTTGTAGAAAAAAAGATTAATAAACTCAGACCTAAAAAAAATATTGCTGACTTAAGTTTAGATATTTTTAGAGTTATCTCAGATCCAGCGCATGTAACGATTCTTGAGATGGCCGGAATTTCTAATATAAAACTTAACTCTCAATTGGCGGCACGGGCCATCGGTATCAGTGAGATTGAGTCAATAGTTATCATTGAGCGACTTGAACGTATCGGTCTGATTGAAAAGAGCATGGATGGCAATTATATAAAAGTTCATGAAGAGTTAGTAGCAAAATCAGAAAAACCGAATGTTGCTTTAAGAGCATTTCATAAAAAAATGTTGGAGAGAGCTATTGGCTCTCTTGAAACTCAAACAAATGATGAGAAGTTTGTCGGCTCTGAGACATTTGCCTTTAGTGCCGAGAACTTAAAAGAAGCAGAAGAAATTATAGAAGAGTGTTTTTCTAAAATTTTGAATTTAGCAGAAAAAACAAAAAAGAACGAAGCAGTTTATCATTTAGGAATTCAATTATTTAATTTAACGAAGAAAGGGAGCTTGTCATGAAGATGTTATTAATTTTAGGAATATTATTTCCACTTACTAGTTTTGCTATTGGCACACGAGGAGGCGGAAACGCAAGAGTTTGTTTTACAAATGAAGCGGCCGCAAAAGCAGCTAGGCTTAAACCACTACAAAGAAGTGCTTATTGGTCATCTATTGATTCAATTGAGGTCTTAGACCTATACGAAGCAAAACTTCCCAGAGGTGATGAAGGTCTTTCTCCAGTTATAATGAGTGCAAAAGAGGGCGAAAGTCCTAAAGCATATGTTGAAAGAGTGGCAAAACGCTTTGATGTCACTTTCCCGAGTTTTGCAGATATCATTCGTGAAGGAAGAGATACATTTTCTCAATCACAAATTATATGGAGTGCTGAGCCTTTTGATAAAACTGATGACATAGATCCGGCATTGCAATATGAAAATAAGTTGTGCTCAATTCTTGGGCTGGCTTTTCAAAAAGAGGTCAATGGTCAAACTAAAATTTTTATTGATCAGCAATTATTTTTGCACCCAAAACATAGTCTATTAAGTCGTGATATTACCTTTCTACATGAGTATATTTATAATTATGGAAGAACTTACAGCGATCAAACAACAAGTGCGCCAACAAGAGAAGCTGTTGGATTAGCAATTTCTATTCTACCCAGCAATATAAATAAGGACAGAGCAGATGATTGGGGCCTAAGTATTGATGCTATCTCTAGTACATTAGGGGCGTCTGGATTTCTTACTAGTTTGAATATCTCTAGCACCAGATCAACATACTCTAATCTATACGATACCGAAGATACAGCTGCTCTGGACATGATTCTGGCCATGAATATAGAAAAAGATTTTGTTCAATTTCAAACACTTTTAGCAAATACTGAGGAGGCACAATCTTTCCTTACACGTATTCATGACATTGTTTTTGTCAGAGGTGGCTATAGTAAAACTTACGGACCTCTTTTAGGACTTGATAGTGGTGTCTGTCGAAAAGGTGTAGCTACTGAAACAGAGCAAATTATATTAGGAGCATGTTTAGCTGTCACTCAAAACGAAAATGATGAATTCGTAACAAATCCTTCATTAAAAAATGAGCTACGAAAATTAGATGTAGAGCTTGATAATTTTCTACAAGAAAGAGCTTTAATTATTGCGAAAGAAAGTATTCTACCTCAAGTATTTAAAAGCGTTGAGGAAAGATTTAACAAATTTAATATCTCAAAAAGTGATATCCAAAAATATAAAAATGCACTCGCGGATAACTTACTTCAAAATATGAAGATACGTTATGACAGTGATAGATATTTTGACTTAACGTCTTCAAGTGCTAGAGATTTTATTAGGTCTTTTTCTCTGAAAGAAGTGATTAGTGTCATAAATAAAAGAACAGCGGATGCTCCTACGAAATAATAAATATCAATAAATTAATTAGGCTAATGGAGAAATTTATGAAGATTGCAATGTTATTCTCATGTTTAATATTTACCGTGTCTTGGGCAATTGGTAATGATCAAACTCCAATACCTCTCAAGTTTGGACTGCAAAATATTAATCTTACTGAAAATTCAGGGTCACTTCTATCAGGTGATGACTGCTCAGCTACTTACGAAATCGATACCACAAATGAATATTTAATTGTTACGGTTAAAAAAGTTATTGAAGGCCGTGAACTAACGGCTAAAGCATCATTTGGACCTCAAGTTCTATATCAGCCATTTTTATCAAGCTATGCATTAACTGATGTTAATTCAAATTCAAGCATTATTTATTCTCCTACTTTAAAAGAAGTTCGGACTGTAAATATTTACGCAGACATAAGGCTTCAATGTGTAGTCTCGTTACCCTTACAGAAAGAAAATAGAGCTATTATGGTTAATTTAACCAGTAAAGGAGGCGCGTTTGATTCTACTGCTGAGCAATCTTTCTATCAGTATATTGGTACTAAGATTTCTGATCAATCGCTGGAACAGGTTAAGGTGACCGGATATGGTGATGAGGGGGGGAAATTTTATTGTTTAGAGATCAATCACCGTTTTTACGGTAAGAGGCT
>JAURXW010000182.1 GCA_030654205.1 Bacteriovorax sp. | reverse complement strand
CTTGGGTTTTATTTTTTCTATAATATGGTTAATTTCATCAACCGGTAGCCACGGTTCTACCAAAAGGACTTTAACTCCCATGGCAAGCATAGCGGTAATAACTGCATATAAGGCCGGAGAAGGCAGCTCAAACAATAGAGCAGCATCATCCTGAGTAATCTTCATATCTAGAAGTTTTTTTTGGGCCTTACCAACAAGGAGACCAAATTCTTTGAAACTTATATTTTTTTCTGGATTTTTAAGAGCGTTTATATTGTCAAAATAAACTATTCCAACACGATTTTGTTTTAATAAATCATTTTCAAAAAGAACGTCGATACAATTCATACATTAAACTCTATCGATTAAATTGAGTAGATGGATAAAAATCCACCTACTCAATATTCATAATACTATTTAAAAATAATAGGACTTGGAAGAGACATAACCAGTTCTTTTGGAACTTGGTGGTATGTTACGCCCATTGCTTTATCGTTGCCAGTCTTAGCTAAAACATCATTCTTAGCTCCAGCGATTGCTAGATTTAAATCAAGAGTTCTAGATAATTCTGCCGCTCTAATGGCGCGATCTCTATTAACAAGACCTGAAGTTTTAACTTTTCCTACTAACCACGGTTTTACATCAACAGTTTCCATGATGATTTTTTTAATTTCTCTAAAACCCAATTTTGGATTTACATCTTTTACACGTCCAGCAATGTTAGCAACATAAGGAGCTGCTTGGCTTGTTCCGCTTACTGCCAAATAATTATTCATTGGAATTGTTGATAAAATACCAACTCCCGGAGCTGCCACTTCTACATTTTTAGCACCATAACAAGAAAAAGTTGCTAGCTCTTGATCACCAAGAGTTGCAGCAACTGAAATTTTATTTTCAGCATCAACGTTAGTTGGTGAAGAAGGAACTACATCATTATTTGATCCTTCATTTCCCGCTGCAAAAACAAAAAGAGTATTTGGTGCTGCACTTAGGAATTTTTTGGTTTCAAGAAGATTGACTTCAAAAAAATGATTTGTATAAAGAGTAACTTCTTCAGCTGTAGGATCTTTTCTTAGAATAGTTTTATAAAGTGTAGTGATAACACCTGAAATAGCATCATATGATGTACCAAAAGAGCCGTTCATAACGTCAGCTTTTGTACCATTTATATACGCTCCAATATCTAGATAAACTTTTGTTTGCTGTTGGGCCAATAAAGTAAGTGCTGCTTTAAAGGCAGCATCTTTAAGTCCACCTTTTTCAGATTGAATTGAATCAACCAATTTTTTTCCAGGCAATTTAACTTCTGTTGGAATTAACTTAATTCCTACAGCGCGTGCATCTGGAGAATTTTTTAAAGAAATCCCTGTTACATGAGTTCCATGCATCCAGTTTCCAAAAATTTGAAGATTTTTAATGAAAGCTTCATCTTTAAATTTAGCAATGGTCCAATCACGATCCGCTTGAGTGATGGTTCCTAAAAAAGACTTTAATTGGATGTCAAAAAACTTTCTTGCATCTTCTGTGTTGCTATTAGCATAAGCATAATCCACAAGAATATTATTTCCTTCGGCAAAATTCCATCCACTAACATCATCTGGATAACCATTTCTATCTTCATCGCGATCATTACTTGGAATTTCCAAAGGATTAACCCAGGCTTTGGACAATAGGTCCTTGTGTTGGAAATCATTTCCTGAATCAACAATTGCAATGGTTGAAGCGCAGAGGGAATTTACTGAAAGTAGCAGAACGAGGCTTAATAAACTTGATAATTTTGTCATCACTGACTCCTGGACACCGTTTTTGGTAATCCTTAATTATCGCGCTCAATATGCGGGCCGGTCTATATCTTATTTCTGACTAAAACTTACAAAAAAAAGGCACCCCGAAGGATGCCTAATTTATCAACTCAAAGCTTGGGTGCTAAAAGAGACTATATTATTGTAAATTTTGTTGAATCAACAAGCTTGGTCGAATTGGTTTAAAGTTAAAATTCAATCCAGAAGGTCTTACTGTTAGCGACTTTGGTACTGCAACATCGGCCACAATTGCTCTTGAATGTGTAATGGCCACTGTGATGTTTAAAGTTTTAGACAATTCCGCTGCCTTTAGAGCTCTTGCTTTATTTACAATCCCCGACGTTTTCACTTTACCTCTTAACCAACTTTTAACATCAACTGTTCCAAAGATAATGGCCTTAATATCTCGAACTGATAAAGATGGATTAACATCTTTAACTGCTGCAATAATATTTGTAACGAACGGTGTTGCCTGACTAGTTCCGCTCAAAGCAATATATGCATTTGTTGGCGCTGTCGAAGTAATGGCCACACCTGGAGCTGCAACATCTACTTTCGTAGCTCCGTAGTTTGAAAAGCTCGCGAGGCTTTTGTAGCCTAAAGTAGCGGCCACAACGATCTTATTGTCGGCTTGAATATTGGCCGGATAATCTGGATTTAGATCATTGTTTGAAGCATCATTTCCAGCAGCAATAGTGAATAGTGTGTTCGGCGCTACCGTAAACATTCTTGGACCATCTTTAATAAGTTGGGCAAAGTATGCGCGGACTAGTTTATCCAATTCAACTGCAGTTGGTGCGCGCTTAACTGAATTCATGAAACCAGCTGTGATAAAATTTTGAGCATCACCAAAACCAATTCCAAAAGATTGATTAACAACATCTACCTTATGAAATGCAATATACGAATGCATGGCCTCTGAATTTGAAACTTGTCCAGTTGTGCTATCAATTATGTCTTTAGTAAATTCAGCAACTGTTTTAGCAGGAGTTGTATCTACCGGTGCAACAGGAGTAGCACTTCCTGGCTTAATCGGCGTGGGAGCTTTGTACGCTTGATATACT
>JAURXW010000142.1 GCA_030654205.1 Bacteriovorax sp. | reverse complement strand
TCTTTGCCTAAATCAATTTTTTGAATCGGCTGACTTCTCTTCAAAACACTTAATTTCACCTTTCTCCAGTCCTAGTTCGGATTCGATTGCGCTGATTTTCAACATTGCATTTTTGTATCGTTCGTCATTAGGGTAATTTTGTATTAACTGCACAACACTACAATAAGAAACTATTGATGCTTGGAGTTTTTTAGATTCATATTCTTGTTTGCCTTTTAAAAAATTTTTTTCAATATCTTCGTCTAGTCTTTGCTTTGCTTTTGATAAATAAAAACTAGCATGGCCATCATTGGGACTTATGAGTAGGGCCAATCTAAAATCTTCCATTGCCCTAAAGTAATTGCCCTCTCCGAACTCTCGTCTGCCACTATGAATATAACTGTCTAGTTTTTTCTTTGAATCTGAATCGTCGTGACTTATTTTTTTAGAAACTAACTCGACATTATAAAAATCACTAACATATTTTGATTTTTTAGCTTTCACTACTTTAGCCGAATCATATTTTCCTAACAGGACATATAATACAAGAACAACGACTCCACCCATTATAAGGACTTTTGGACTTGTCTTTTTTTCTGCAGATGTTTTTTGAGAAGGCGTATCGTTAGAATTGCCATTGCTCTTAAGTTGAATTTTATTTTTATTGAGCTTAGCATCTTTAGTCAGAGCTCGTGAATTTCCATCAGAAACTAAAGCAATTTCGGTATTAGCGATTATTATAATATTATACTTAAAAACAGTTTGTCCTATAACAACTTTTTCGGAATCTTCTAATTTCTTTTGTTTAACTTTATTGTCATTAACGACAATACCATTTTGTGCTCCAAGGTCAGTAATCGTATAACTATGATCTGAAAATGATAACTCTGCATGCTCTCTGGAAATTTTCACATCTCCAATTTGAATATCAGCATTTTCGCCACGACCAATAATAATTCTTTTACCAATTAAATAATAAACTTTCCCTTTATTGGGACCTGTCATGCAAAGAAAACGGTAATGCGTCCCTGGCACTGAGGGATTTTTTAATTCGTTAGTAATTCGAACATTTGAACTTGAACTTGAACTCATTTTTTAATTATGTATCCAACACAAAAGTAATATAAAAACTTTTTGCAAAACCATCTTTTCCTATAAGCGAAGTAACAAAAATACCATATTGTTTACCCTGCAGTTCATATTGACCATGTTGAGATGTCCCCGAATTATTTGCAGAATTGTCACATAATTCGATTAAAGTTGCCGCAAAACCGCGCTCTTTTGTAATATCTAAAATATTCATCCCTTCGGCCATTGATAAACGAATTCCACATATATCTTCGGCCTGTGTATTGAGTTTCATTAAATTTTTGCTGGAATTTAAAACAATAACCGGCCCCTGGGCACCTAGCATGAACTCAGTAAGTGTTGTCACATAAGCATCATCACTTTCAATATCATTAGGATCTGTTTCCGATTCATCTTTTTGCAATTCCCGAAGACGCTGTAGTCCAGTATTTATAGCATTTCGAACTGGATTAAGTTCTTCAAAAAGTAATTTACTCTCGACACTTCTTCTTTTGCCTCTTAAGGCTTCCTCGATTTGATACCGAATTTCTTCAATAGGTTTCAAGGTTAAATAATATACAACTCCAAAAAATAAAATTGCTACTAAAAGTGAAGTTATGAGAGATTCAAAATAAAGTTTTGAACTTTTCGTTGCCTCTATCGCTAGTGTTCGGGGTGCAAATCGAATAGCAATAATCCCAACCGGTTCTGGATTTCCCGTGCGTGTATTGTACGCTAAAATAATTTTCCCGATTCCAATCTGACTATTTTCTAAAAGTTGCTTTTTAATTTTACTATTTTTGTTAGCAGTAAACCATTCTCTCGTTTGAACCGAAAAAGGATCGTTTGTATATTCATTTAAACGTGAAATAGGTCTAACGATTCTTCCTTCAAGGTCAAATAATTCGTATGAGACTACTCCTTCTTCACTATCCAAAAATGTAGTGTCAATTCTTTCAAGATTTTTTTGTTCAAGCGCCAGAGCATTCATACGCCCAATTTCCTCAGCGTAATGAGCACCACGGTTAGCAATTTCGGTAACAAGAACTTCTTTTGAATCTTGCAGAACTGGGAAAATTGTTAGTGATATTGTAATTAAAGCAAAAGCTGCTGTGAAAATGGCGAGCAAGATACGCCATTCATACTCTTGATTAATGCCATGTAACGCCGGCATAAACTTATATTTAAATAACCAAAAAATTTTTCCTACTAAGCTCTCAGGGGCTTGTCCGCCTGACATAAGATCATCAAGGGACTCTTCTCGCTCCCTTTGACTGGCCACTTTCTTTTTTATAATTATTTTTTTCTCTTGAACGTAAACTAATTGTAAAATGGCATTGGGCAAGCCAATCTTGTCTCCACTTTTGATAGTCACGCGTTTAATAATTTTACCATTTAAAAATGTACCATTTGCACTTTCCATGTCTTGCAAATAAACAACATCATTGGTCACAGTAATATTTAAGTGTTTTTTAGAAACACCTTCAATCGCGAATTGAATATCGCATGAGCTGTCGCGCCCAAGAGTATTTTCTCCATTTTTTAAGACAAATTCTTGTCCTCGTGATTTTCCACCAACAACAACTAACTTATACATATTGCCTCAAGTTTATCTCCAATATGTAGATTTTTCTTCATGGTTCCGGCCTTCATTTCTACAACCTGAGAGGCTTTAAAGTACATTCTTGTTATTTTCCAGGGCGTGAGATTATAAATAACTTTAATCACTTTAAAATTTTTATCTAAAAATAAAACATCCAAACCATAAAGCATAAAAAAAGTATGAATGGAATTGCAAGGAGTAATTAATAAGCCGTCTCCACTTGTTAGATCAGTTGTAAACATCAATCCTTTCATGCGATTTAATATCGCATCAGCTACTAGCATTCGGTTGCAAATAATTTCCCCTTCGCTGTCTTTTAAAATATAACTTTTATTTTCAGTCATTATTTCATCATCTCCAAAACAATCGGTGCAAAAATAATTAACAAAACTGAAGGAATTATTAAAAACATCATTGGAAATAAAATTTTTGTAGCGGCCGTAGCCCCTGCTTTTTCCACTTCAGTAGATTTTTTTTGTCTAATTTCAACGGCCAGTGCTTTTAAAATAGGTCCAATAGATGCCCCTACAGAGTCAGCTGCAATCAATGTGGCACTAAATGAAGATATTTGAATTAAATCAATTCTCCATGCCAAATTTCTTAATGCCTCAGCACGACTGGCGCCAATTTTAATTTCTCTAATAACGTTTTCAAATTCTTCTGTTAAAGCGTTTACTTTTGCTTTTTCAATTACCTTTGCCATGGCCGCAACAAAATCTAATCCGGCCTCGACAGAAAGTGCTAACATATCAACACAGAAAGGCATGCTCATTATGACTTCTTTTTGACGAGCTTCAATTTTCCCCTTAATCCAAAGATCTGGATAAAAAAATCCGACAAGGGCAAGCACTGGAATGAGTGTCAAGCTCCAATCAGCACTTAAAAATGCTTTCAGTGCAATAAAAATAATTGGAAAACCAATTATTAAAAATAACTTAAAGGCAAAAAAGTCTTCGGGAGTTAAAATATTTGTTAAGCCAGCAGCTGCCAATACTCTTCGATATTTTTCTTTGAGATTTTTTTTATTTTTCATTCCAGACACAATAGGACTAAAATATCTTTTAAAAAATGGCCTTGAATATCGTAAAATTGTTCCATGTTTTGCAATCTCATCAAGCTTGTTACTTTCATCTAGCTTTTCTTGAGCTTGAAAAGTATCTTCATCTTGAAAAATTGTTTTTGATATTAGAAATACAGCTAAGCCTATTAAAATTAAAGCAGTATAATAAAGTAATCCGGATCCCGTCTCTTCGTTTTTACCTTCTTTTTCTCTGCACGCAGCAGTTTCTCCTGACTTACAAGCTGTTTCAAGTAAAGTTGTACTTCTTGAATTTGCCATTTTTTTTTGCTGATCTTCGTTCAATGAAAAAACTGCAGCTTTTAAATTTGCAGCATCTTCTTCTTCTAGGACTGCATCGGGATTTATTTTTTTTAATTCTTTTTTCTTATTTTTTAAGCTTTCAATTTCGGAGCGTATTTTATTAGTTTCTTGATTATCTAATCTTTGATTTATTTTATACCATACGGCTTCTTGATAACAATTTGCCATCTGGCCTTGATCACAAGACTCTTTATAAATTTCAAATTTTTTATCTGCCGATAATTCTTCAAACTCAATCGCTTTCAGGATTCCTGAATTAAATATGAACAGAAAAAGAGTCAGGCTCAAAAAGACTTTTTTCATTCCATCACCATCATAACTTTATGATATCAGATAAAAGGAAATATTAATGAGCCTGTTTTTATAAGGAAATATTATCCAGTTATTATTTCTGAGTAATTTTATCAGAAATTTTTCTTTTAAGGTCTTCAACAAATACCAGTGTCTGTTTACGATTAAACTTTTTTTCAATATCTGGTGCATAAATAAGTTTATAATCTGTAAAATATTTCTTCTTGGCATCTTCTATCCGATCAAGTCTATCGGTAAAATCCTGAGCTTTAATCGTTTTATCTTTTTGTGCTTTTTTAAGTCCTTCTAATCCAAGCATGGCCTCTTCCATATCTCGATACTCAACTATATCGCTTCCGGCCCTAATGGCCATCATGGCAGCTTCACCAGTTCCACGATGATCAGTTATCGCTTTCATTTGCATATCATCAGATAAAATTAAACCTTTGTATTTTAATTCATTTCGTAAAATATCATGAGCTCGTGGGGAGAGCGAGCATGGCAATTCGGAATCAATTTCCTCAACAATTATATGGGCCATCATGATAAAATCGACTCGGGCCTTTATTGCTTTAACAAAGGGTTGAAACTCTTCTTCACGTATTTTCTCAAGAGATTTTTTAACAATTGGTAAATCATAATGAGAATCTTTGGCCGTATTTCCGTGTCCCGGAAAATGTTTAGCGCATGAAAGAATACCATTAGTTTGAAAACCACGAATCATTGAAGATATATATTTTGAGACTGTTTCATGATCAGTTCCGAATGCTCTATCCCAAATCACTTTATTTTGCTCATTATTCCAAATATCACAAACTGGAGCCAAGTTAAGGTTTACACCACAGGCTAAAAGTTCTTCTGACATGATCGTTGCAACATCAAAAAATATTTTGGGTGATTCTAATCTAGCGATATCTAGCATTGGTGGAAATTGAGTAAAATGAGTTTTAAATCTCACAACTCGCCCACCTTCATGATCAGTGCAGATAAAAAGAGGATATTCTTTTCGAAGCATTTGAATATTATTTACAAGTTCAGCAAGTTGAGCAGGAGACTCAAAATTTTTAGAAAAAAGAATTACCCCACCGATATCTTCTTTTTCAATAAACTTTTTTTCGTCATCTGTTAGAGTTAAACCGCTTACTCCGGTAAAAACAAGTTGTCCTAATTGAATCATACTTTTCCTTAAAACTTTAATTTCTAATTTTCTTTTGGATCTAAATAATCTCTAAGCCCATCACCTAAAAGATTTAAGCCTATTATAAGTCCTGCCATTGTTAGGCTTAAAATCATTGCTATATGTGGAGCTTCTAATAAAACTGTTTTTGCAGCTCCTAGCATTGCTCCCCAAGAATATGGACTTGCCCCAAGTCCCAAAAATCCAAGCGAAGCTTCACTAATTATAACTCCACTTATACCTAAAACCATATTTACAATCATCACTGGCAAAATAGCAGGAATAATAATCCTAAAAAACAATCTAATTTCTCCGATGCCAATCGCCCGTGCACCTTCGACATAGGTTAGTGCCAATACACGCTTAGATTCCCCTCTTGCAATTTTCGCATAACCAGTCCAGCCAGTTATAATTAACGCAAAAATTAATCCCTTCATTGATTGTCCGGTAACGGCCATAATCATAATCGCAATTAAAATACTTGGAAAAATAAAAATTAAATTAATTAATAAATCAAAAATTAACTTCAACCAACCGGGTCCCTTTACTGCCATATAACCCATAACGATACCTATGGAAGCCGTGGCCACAGTCACAATCACCGAAATAGTTAAAGAATATGTAAGTCCCGCTGATAAAACTTCCAACAATGATCGACCTAATAAATCTGCTCCCAAGAAAAGTCCTTTAGAAAATGGCAATGCTAGCTCAGTTTGCATATCTAGGCTTGGGCTATATGGACGACTAAAACTTCCGTTTATAAAATATTTATAGATAAACCATGCCACTGCCCAAACTGCATAAAAGGAAAGTACACTTCCTCCCAGTTTCATTTCTTTGGTTAGTTTTTTACTCATAATTTTGCCTACGCCTGAGTCCGTGGATCTATCCATTCATTAACATAATCGATAATAAAATAAATTAACATATAGGTTACTGTGGAATAAATAATTACCCCTTGAACAATTGGATAATCTCTATTTTGTATTCCATCAAATAAAAGGGACCCCATGCCTGGAATATCAAATATTGTTTCAGTAATCATGGTTCCAGCAATTACTACCGAAA
>JAURXW010000180.1 GCA_030654205.1 Bacteriovorax sp. | reverse complement strand
TTACATTTCGCAGGGCCATTAACGCTGGGCCGGATAATCAAGATATTGAGTGAAGAAGTAAATTGGAGAATCCTCCAATGAAGAATTATTGTTTTGATTAGTTTACTGACGGATTAACTGTAAATTCTAACTCGAGATCCATTTCCCTCTTCTAATTCAGCACCCAAAGCAACAAGCATTGACTCAGCGTCTCGCCATTGAATATTGGATTTTATTGGCAAAGAAAATATTTCCTCCAACGTCTTATTGTGCCTACTACTCAATTTTAGCATAAAACCCTTTTTAGTGGTACTGAAACTTGGTACTGTTTTTTATGCTAATGTATACAAGACAATATAAAGATGAGAAAACTCAACGTGTTGAATTCTCAGACATGAGTGAGAGCAATATGCTCAAATAAATCCAACCGAAGCAAAAATAGTTTATTTACAAAACTTAGCAAAAGTCTTCACGTTTTGAAGCACTTTAGTGGCCACATCAAAATCATAATCTAGTAATTCACCCCAAAATTGATCAACTTCTTGATCTCTAGAGCTGAGACGAATTAAATAATTACAGTTAACAAGTGATAAATTATCTTCCATGGCCATCAAAGAAAGTGTTTGAGCCGCAGTAAAAAATACTCGATTTTGAATTTGAATTTGATCTAATGGAAATGCTTTTAAGTATTCCAAGTTGAGTTTACCCAAATCTTGTAGTTTCTGATTATTGATGTTGGTTAAATTTCTTATAACTATTGATAAACGAGTGTCGGATAATAGTTTAAAATATTCATCAATTGATTTTACTTTTTTAGCTCCTAACATAATGGCGTCGGGTTCATTTGAAGCCTGGTTTTGCTGAAAAAGTAAGTAAGGTAGTTCAAGTTTTTGATTGATTAAAAGTAAGTTTTTAATTTTAGTAATAGATTCAAGTGTGGCAGCAGAAAAAAACCATGCGGTTTTGAATTCTTCTTTTCCGGAAAAAAGCTCTAGTGATAAACTGGTAAATATATCACCTGGTAAATCTATTCCACCAATGCCAACAGGATCAACTCCTCCAATAGGAGTTGGTGAGCTGGGGATTGCTGGATTTGTCTTTTGAAGACTAGGTTTAAAGATTAATCCATTGCTGATGATATCATTAGTGCGATTGATTTGACCTAGCGGACTTCTATAAGCACTTACCCTGAAGGCACTCGGATTATTAAAATAATTGTTAAGAATTTTAGTGATATCTGAAGAGCTGATTCCAAGAAGTTGGTTTTGAAATTTTGAAGATTGATCCCAATCCGTGGCGCGAGTCGGAGCTCCAGGAACCATGCTTAAAACTTGATGAGTTAGAAGTCCCAGATATTTAAAATTGGCCCCGCTTTCTTCTAGAATAGCTCCACCGCTCATTCCAAACTCGCCGTGAGCACCATCAATTTCGAGTGCATATTTTATAAGTGGAGTTAATAAGCGCTGGCTTTGGTTGTTGATAACATGCCCAGCGGTGGCCACAATTGTTTGAGGTTCTGAGAACGGACTTCCGGCAATCGTTACGAGATTGCTAGTGGCGGATTGAAAATCATTTGGGTAGTTCAAAAAATCGGCAGATATGGGAATTGGTAGTTTTAAGAGCGCAATTCCTAAGCCCCAATCAGCAAATAATAATTCTGCTTTTTGTTCACTAATAAATGAATTGGTAATTCTATGACAAAAATTTGTAGCGGCAGAGTGATAAACGACATGTTCCGAAGTTAATACATAAGTTGAACCATTGAAATTAAATATGGTTCCACTTCCGGCCATTTGAGAATTTTGATAACCACAGGGGCCGGAAAGGATTTTAACGACAAATTTATAATTGGGTTGCGAGGCGATACAAAGTGTATTGCTAGAAATAAAAGAAAATATAAGAGCTAAAATTAATTTATTCATATTTGCCTCTGTATTCAATCTTTTTTGAAATTCTATAACGAGTTGATGGTCCGCTTCCTTCTATTTCTAATAGACCAGAACTTCGCCATTTATTTATTAAGCGATTGCAAGTCGGACGTGATTTTCCAATTCTTTTTTCAATGTCTGAACGAGTAAGTGACTCATTTATAGAGAGTAAGCATTCACTTGTTAGTATTTTATCTGATTTAAAAGTTGTGGCCATTGGTTTTGAATCAGAATAGTTTTTAAAAAAACCAGGAGTGCTTGATCGCATAATTTTAATGACGGTTGGCAGTTCTATAAATTTTATATTTTTCCAACTTCCAGATACATGGATGCGTCCATTTTTTACTTTGAAATCTAATTGGTCAAGGCATAGTTTTTTTAGGCGCCAAAGAATGGTGTAGAGTTTTGAATTGTGAATAACTGAATCAAATTCAAAAATTCCAAAAATACTTGAGAAAAATTCGCCGTCGGAAATACTTTCATTTTTAGAGAAAAGTTCAAGGGCCTGGGTCATATTTTGAGATATGGTTGGAGCATCACTTCCATTTTGAATTTTGTAATATCTTAAGTCGATTACGAGAGTCGAAGTTTTTGCTGTTTTTTTTTGGGTTGGTTTTATTTCCTGGAAAATTTCAAGAATTTTGGCAAAATCATTATTGGTTGATTGACCTGTTTTATTTTCTATGAAATTTCTAAAATAAATATCCGGATGATTATAAAGTGGATGGGCCTTGATCGCATTTTTATAATCACTTAAAATATATTCGTCTTTATTTAATTTTGCTTGCAAGTATTTTATGACTAATTTTTCTAGTTGATGAATTTTATGGAAGTCTCCACTTTCACTAGTTCTAAAAAGTGAGAGTAGCTTTTCAGTTGATTTGGCAAATTTGGGATCCAATAACCCTAACCATCCAAGAGCACAAGTTAGTTTTTCAGAATCGTCTACGGAGAGTTGCGAGCTAGAAAGTTTTTCTAATTGATCAAGTGTCATTACAATTCGCGACCAGTCAGAGTCAGAAGGAGCACTCATAAATCGCCATACCCAGCTATAAAGGCGATCGATGACTTCACTAATTTTTTTAGTTGATTCATCGTCAGGATGCAGACTTTTGAGGAGAGTTCGCAAGCGATAAGATTTTAAATAAAGCTCACTTTTTGAAGTTAATAAATTTTCAAGTTCATTTTCAATCAGATGAGGATAGTAGAAGCGGTGGTAGGGGAGAAGGGCCTGGTAGAATTTAAAAAACTTGGCCTGACCGATATTGGTAATATTCATGCTGTCTATTAAAGCGAGATCACCATTTCTAAAATATTTATAAAGATTGAGCATCTCGATTGTCGCACTATAGGCCACTGGAATTTCGATATCAGCAGTTAATTTATTAAATTCTTCTTGAGTAAAAGCAAAACTTTGTCCCAAGTTATCGAGAGAAATCATGGCGTTGATCAAGCTTTGCATGGCCAGGTTTTTTTCTTCAAATTTATTTTTCACTAGGCTGTAGCAGGCCAGGAATTTTTCAAGGCCATTATATGAATCACCAAGGTATAAAAAATTCAACCCTTCTTCCATGAATAGGCGCGGATTTAAAGCTTCGTTGCTAGAAGTTTCACGAATTTCTTTTAAGCTCACGTTAGATTTTTTAATTTCTCCACGCGAGCGCTCCAGGCTTGCTTCTAGGCATTGTAGTTCTTGATCGTGTGGGTATTTTAATTTTAGTTCAGAGAACAATGGCATGAGTTCGGCAAGATTTTGTCGTTGGCGAAGGTCCCAGAGTTTGTCTTTTAAGTTTGTAGTTAGCATTTATTTTAAATCCGGATCGGCGATGCCGGTGGTGGTGTAGGTGTAAGCCCAGTCGTAGAAAGTTTTTATTCCGACTAGGCGGTGAGAGGCGGCCATTTCATTTATTAGAGTTGTTTGATTTAATGTAAGGGTTATTAAATCGGTTGCGGCTTGGATGGTGATGTTGTCTTCGGAGAGTAGGGCCGCGAAAGAAACTTTAAGTTTATCGACGATTTGTTTTGAGTTATCGCTTAATAAATATTTTGAAGAATTAAGTGAGCTTGCCATGACATCTAAAACAAAGCGCAATTGGGTGCTGGTTCTTGTTGCAAGCGTTTTCTTTGAGACAAGAAAATTTTGTATCATAAGTAGTTTGTAGTTTTTTGTATTGCTCAAAATAATCGGAGCGGATTCTATATCTACGCCTTTTAAAAAAGACTGAGTTATGAGTTCTTTAATGTATTGTAGAGAATATTCAATTTCTGGAGTGTCTGCCATATTGTTTAAAATCTCATTAGCATAATCTATAGGAAAAGATTTTTCTTGATAAAAGTATTGAGATGGATTTAAGTTTATATTTGAGTGTTTTTCCCCCCAGCATTTTAAGCCTTCGTCGTCGATGGCACAGGTGTGATCACTTCCAGCCGAGATCATTCTCGGATTTTTAAGATTGGCAGGAACATCAGTTTGTCCGTAATAGTTAGCCCCCCAGCATTTGACTCCTTCGTCGTCGATGGCACAGGTGTGATCACTTCCAGCCGAGATCATTTTTGGATTTCTAAGATTGGCAGGGACATATTCGTTAGCTTTATACCCCCAGCATTTGA